>NZ_JBHVUQ010000005.1:0-103162 GCF_042884105.1 Streptomyces sp. NPDC058157 | reverse complement strand
GGCCTCACCCCTGCCGCTCGGCGAACCCCGCCAGCAGCCCGCGCGGGTCGAAGGTGACCCGGATCCGGGTGATCTTCCCGTCTGCCACGTGCATCCAGTTCGCCGTCGGGGCGGGCGGCGCGACGGTGGTGCACAGGTCGAACCAGGTGATCACCTCGTCGCCCTCGGCCACCCGCACCTTCACGTCGATCCGCTCCAGCACCTGCCCGAGCCCCTTGAGCCCGGCCAGCGCCTCCTGCGTGCCCTGCGCCGTCCCCAGGGCCCCGACGAAGTCGACGTCCTCGGCCAGCAGCCCGCCCATGGTGTCGAAGTCGCCCGCCTCCCAGGCGGTGAAGTAGGTCTCGGCCAGCTCTCGTGCGCTCTGCGTCTTCGTCATGCCTCCATCCTGGCGCCCCCCTTCCCATCCGTCCAACAGATGGATCGGATGCCAGCTATCATCATCAGATATGGAGATGCACCAGCTGCGCTACTTCGCCGCCGTCGTGGACGAGGGCACCTTCACCGGCGCCGCCCACCGGCTGCACGTCAGCCAGTCCGGCATCAGCATCCAGGTGGCCAAACTGGAGCGCGAGCTGGGCCACGCCCTCTTCGAGCGCTCCGGCCGCCAGGTCCGCCTCACCCCGGCGGGCGAGGCCGTCCTCCCCCTCGCCAAGAGCGCCCTCGCCACCCTCGACGCCATCCGGCACACCGCGGCCGAGTTCGCCGACGCCGTACGGGGCCGGGTCAGGCTCGGCATGGTCATGGGCTGTTCGATCCCGCCCTTCCTGGACACCCTCGCCGACCTCGGCCGCAGCCACCCCGGGATCGAACTCGGCCTGCACGAAGGGCACTCCGACGACCTCCAGGCCCAGGTCCTCTCCGGCACCCTCGACCTCGCCCTGATCGGCTACGCGGGAGAGCCCGCCACGGGCCTGGAGGCGGACGTCGTCGTCGACGAGCCGATCGCCGCCGTCGTCCCGGCCGGGCACCGCCTCGACCGGCCGGAAGCACCCCTCGGCGCCCTGCGCGGCGAGAAGGTCCTCTGCCTCCCGCCGGGCACGGGCATCCGCGCCGCCTACGAGGACTCCTGCCGCCGCGCCGGCCTCGACCCGCGCGTGGACCTCGAAGCCAGCTCCCCGGCCGCACTGCTCCGCCTCGCCGAGCGCGGCGCGGGCGTCGCCGTCCTCAGCGCCTCCTCGGCCCAGGCCCCCGGCCTGCGCGCCGTCCCGTTCGCCGACGCCGCCGTCCGCGCCCGCCTCGGCCTCGTCACCCGCCCCGGCCGGCACTCCCCGGCCGTCGGCCTGCTGCGCACCCGGCTCCTGGCCGCCATGCGCCCCGCCTGACCCAGGCCCTGTCCGGCCCCTACCCCTCCAGGAAGGCGAGCGCCCCGCGCAGGTCCTCGGGCCCCCGGAAGTGGACGCCCGTCATCCCGAGCGCCACGGCCGCCTCCACGTTCCGCCGGTCGTCGTCCACGAACAGGCAGCGCTCGGGCGCGGCGCCCGCCCGGCCGGCGGCGATCGCGTAGATCTCCGGGTCGGGCTTGGCCACCCCCTCCAGGGCGCTGTTGACCACGTGGTCCGCGAGGTCCTCCAGCCCCAACGCCGCCAGGTCCTCGCCCAGGTCCAGCGCGGCGTTGCTCACCAGGACCAGCGACAACCCGGCCGCGCGCGCCCCGCGCAGGGCGGAGACCACGTCCTCGTCCGCCCAGAACGGGGAACGGGCCAGCGCTCCGGCCAGCTCCCGCGCCCGCGACCCGGGCAGCGGGAACCCGTCGCCCAGCCGCTCGGCGACGGACTGCGCCCACTGGTCCTTGGTCGCCTTCCCGAGGAGCAGCGGAGCGATCTGTTCCGGGTCGAAAGCGACCTTGGCCGTCGTCCCCTCCGGCAGGCCGGCCGCGCGCTCCAGCTCGTTCAGCGGGGAGGAGTCGTAGAACCGGATCACGTTGTCGACGTCGCACAGGACCGCGTCGAAGGGGCGGGCGGTACCGGGGGCAGGGGTGGCTATCGTCATGTCCCCTCCCTATCACGCCACTTCGAACGGGCCTCAGCCCAGCGGGGCCTCCCGCAGCGGCACCGGGCGGGCGGCCGGCTTCGGCGGCGGGTCCACGTGCACGGGCGGCGGCGGGGCGGCCGGCTGGCTCAGGCCGACGGTGCCGCAGGGGACCTCGGGGGTGGAGTACGGCAGGCGCAGCCGGCCCTCCGGGGTCCACAGGCCGGTGCCGAGCCAGCCCGCCGGTGCGCCGAGCCGGAACACGTACCGGTCCGCCGGACGCCACAGGGCGAGGCCCGCCCCGCCGACGCGCAGGGCCACCCCGCAGGTCTCCGGCATCAGGACCTGGCCCGGCTGGACCGCGAAGGGGTGGGCGTCCTCCAGCCGCAGGCACTCCGGGAAGCGCACCGGGCGGGCGCTGCCCAGCACCCCCCAGCCCAGCCGCGGCTCGCCCGGGGCGTCCGAGCGGATCAGCAGCAGCCCGCTGTCCGGGGCCGCCATCAGCAGCCGGTCGTCACTGTCCTCGGCGATCTGCAGCAGCGGGGTCACCACCCCGCCCCGGGTCAGGTCCACGGCCACCGCCTTGACCCGCCCGTCCTGCTCCCGGTCCAGCGACAGCAGCCGGCCCGCGCGGTCCAGCCAGACCCCGCCGGAGCAGCGGCCCGGCAGCACGGCGGCCCGCCGCGGCCCGTCGGAGGCGTGCCCGGCCACCTGCCAGACGGTGGTCTCCTCGTCCCCCACCGCCAGGGCGTAGGCCGCGCTCCCGTCGGGGCAGGGCGGCAGCAGCCGCACCCGCAGCCCCTCCTCGGCGTCGATCCCGCCGAGCCCGAGCTCCCCGGTCCGCGGCCCGGCCCCGGAGCCCGCGGCGCGCGGGCCCGTGTACGTCCCCGAGGGGTAGAGCAGGGCGAACGCGTGCCGGTCGGCGACCCGGCGGTGGATCAGCACCCGCCCGTCGGCCAGCGGCAGCACCTCGCTGTCGGCCTCCTCCGGCTGCGCGAGCGGCAGCGGCACCGCGTACGGCTCCGGCCCGCCCAGCGTCCACCGCTCGGGATAGCGGGCCTCCCCCTCCCCGGCCAGCCGCGCGGCGTACGCCCCGTCGGTGGTGATCGTGAGGGGGGCGGTCGTGGTCATCTCGGTGGCACAGACAGTCATCCGGCCGTCACCTCCGGGGAGGAACCTAGGTTTCGCGCTTCCGGCCGGACAACACGACCGCGCACGCTTCACACGTACGGGTGGCACCGCCGCGGTTCTCCGGTGACGACGGGACCGGCTGTGCCGTCCGGGTGACAGGCTGGGCGGTCGCCACGGACGGTAGCCTTGGCCCGTGCCCTCTCTCTCTGAAGTCATCGCCGCGCTGGACGCTCTCTGGCCCCCCTCGCGGGCCGAGCAGTGGGACGCCGTCGGCACCGTCTGCGGCGACCCCGACGCCGAGGTCACCCGGGTGCTGTTCGCGGTGGACCCCGTCCAGGAGATCGTCGACGAGGCCGTGAAGCTCGGCGCCGACCTGGTCGTCACCCACCACCCCCTCTACCTGCGCGGCACCACCACCGTCGAGGCGGGCACCTTCAAGGGCCGCGTCGTGCACACGCTGATCAAGAACGACATCGCGCTGCACGTCGCCCACACCAACGCCGACACCGCCGACCCCGGGGTCTCCGACGCCCTCGCCGGCGCCCTCGACCTGCGCGTCACCGGCCCGCTCGTGCCCGACCCGACCGACCCCGCGGGCCGCCGCGGCCTCGGCCGGATCTGCGAACTGGACCACCCCGAGACCCTGCGCGAGTTCACCGCCCGCGCCGCCGCCCGGCTCCCGCGCACCGCCCAGGGCATCCGCGCCGCCGGCGACCCCGACGCCGTGATCCGCACCGTCGCCGTCAGCGGCGGCTCCGGCGACAGCCTCTTCGCGCAGGTCCGCGCCGCCGGCGTGGACGCGTTCCTCACCGCCGACCTGCGCCACCACCCGGTGTCCGAGGCCCGCGAGCAGAGCCCGCTCGCCCTCGTCGACGCCGCCCACTGGGCCACCGAATGGCCCTGGTGCGAGCAGGCCGCGGCCCAGCTCGACGCGATCTCCGAGCGCCACGGCTGGGGTCTGCGGACCCACGTCTCGCGCACGGCCACCGACCCGTGGACGGCGCACGCGCCGTCCGAAACCACCCCTTCTAGTCCCTCTGGAGCCCCCAACTGAACGCCGAGCCCGCCGACCAGATCCGACTTCTCGACGTCCAGGCCCTGGACGTCCGGCTGTCGCAGCTCGCCCACAAGCGCAAGTCGCTGCCCGAGCACGCCGAGGTCGACTCCCTGACCAAGGACCTCGCCCAGCAGCGCGACCTGCTCGTCGCCGCCCAGACGCAGGCCAGCGACGCCGCCCGCGAGCAGACCAAGGCCGAGCAGGACGTCGACCAGGTGCGCCAGCGCGCCGCCCGCGACCAGCAGCGCCTGGAGTCCGGCGCCGGCATCTCGGCCAAGGACCTGGCGAACCTGCAGAGCGAGGTCGCCTCGCTCGCCAAGCGGCAGGCCGACCTGGAGGACGTGGTCCTGGAGGTCATGGAACGCCTGGAGGGCGCGCAGGAGCGCGTCACCGAGATCACCGGACGGGTCTCCGCGCTGGAGGCCAAGCTCGCCGACGCCACCGCGCGCCGCGACGCCGCCACCGGTGAGCTGGACGCCGAGGCCGCGAAGGTCACCAAGGACCGCGAGGTCGTCGTCGGCTCCATGCCGGCCGACCTGATGGCCCTGTACGAGAAGATCCGCACCAAGCAGGGCGGGGTGGGCGCGGCCCGCCTGTACCAGCGCCGCTGCGAGGGCTGCCGCCTGGAGCTCGACATGGCCGAGGTCAACGAGATCAAGGCCGCCGCCCGCGACCAGGTCGTACGCCACGAGAACTGCGGCCGGATCCTGGTCCGTACGGCGGACTCGGGCATCTGATGCCGCGTTTCGTCGTGGAGGCCGACGGCGGCTCCCGGGGCAACCCGGGTCCCGCCGGCTACGGCGCGGTCGTCCTGGACCCGGTCACGGGGGAGACCCTGGCCGAACGCGCCGAGTTCATCGGCGTCGCGACGAACAACGTCGCCGAGTACCGGGGCCTGATCGCGGGGCTGCGGGCCGCGCGGGAACTCGCCCCCGACGCGGAGGTCCGGGTCCGGATGGACTCGAAGCTCGTCGTGGAGCAGATGTCGGGCCGCTGGAAGATCAAGCACCCCGACATGAAGCCGCTCGCGGCGGAGGCGGCGACGGTCCTGCCGCGCGGGCAGGTCACGTACGAGTGGATCCCGCGCGAGCGCAACAAGCACGCGGACCGGCTGGCCAACGAGGCGATGGACGCGGGCCGCCAGGGCCGCCAGTGGGAACCCTCCGCCTCCACGGCCGCCCTCGCCCCGTCCGGTCCCCCCGGCGACGCGGCGAAGGGCGCGGCGGCGGCCCGCGCCGCCCTGGCCTCCGCCGGTCCCACCAGGTCCGCCGCGCCCGCCGCCTCCGCCGGGAAGCCGTCCGCCGGAGCGGCCGGTTCCGCGACCGCCCCCGCCGCGTCCGCGGTGCGCGCGGTCGAAGCCCCCGCCCCTGACGGCACCGCCGCCGACCTGCGCGCCGCACGGAGCGCGGCCACGCCGGAGGCGGGGACGCTGTTCGGCGGCGCCGAGTCCGAGTCCGAGTCCGTGTCCGGTGCGGCCTCCGCCGACGCGCGTGCGGCCCGTGGGGCGGCTGTGCCTCCACCGGAGGCGGGGACGCTGTTCGGCGGTGCCGACGCCCGCGCCGCGGCCCCGGCCGCGGCCGACCGCCCCCGTTCCACCGCCGGAGGCACCGGCTGGGGCGGTCCCGACATGGGCGCCCCCGCCACCTTCGTGCTGCTGCGCCACGGGGAGACCGCCCTCACCCCGCAGAAGCGGTTCTCCGGAAGCGGGGGGACCGACCCGGAGCTGTCCCCGGCCGGGCGCCGGCAGGCCGCCGCCGTGGCCGAGGCGCTGGCCGCGCGGGGCACCGTGCAGGCAGTCGTCAGCTCGCCCCTGCGCCGCTGCCGCGAGACCGCCCAGGCCGTCGCCGACCGCCTCGGGCTGCCGGTCACCGTCGAGGAGGGCCTGCGCGAAACGGACTTCGGCGCCTGGGAGGGCCTGACGTTCGCCGAGGTGCGCGAGCGCTTCCCCGACGACCTCCAGGCCTGGCTGGACTCCCCGAAGGCCGCCCCCACGGGCGGCGGCGAGAGCTTCGCCGCCGTCACCCGCCGGGTCTCGGCCACCCGGGACCGGCTGCTGTCCGCGTACGCGGGCCGCACGGTCCTGCTGGTCACGCACGTGACCCCGGTGAAGACCCTGGTCCGCCTCGCGCTGGGCGCCCCGCCGGAGTCCCTGTTCAAGATGGAGCTCTCCGCGGCCTCCCTCTCGGCGGTGGCCTACTACACCGACGGCAACGCCTCGCTCCGCCTCCTCAACGACACCTCGCACCTGAGGTAGGACGCGGCCGGCGTGCGGCGGTGGCGGTCAGTCGTCGCCGCCGCCGTCGTCCCCGTTCCGGCTCGGGCCGCCGCCGAGGCCCCGGCGCCGGCTCCGCGCGGCCGCCAGCGCCACCGAGCCCAGCGCCAGCGTGACCCGTGCGGCCCCCCGCACCCACGGCGGCCCGCCGCGGTCCGCCCACACCACACACGCGGCCCCGCCGGCCGCGAGGGCCAGCAGCACGCTCAGGACGACGGTCATGCCCCCACCTCCACCTGTGGTCCGGGACGCACAACGCCCCGGACCGGAGAATCCCCGGTCCGGGGCGTTCGGCAGGACGAGCCGGCCTGTACGCCGGGTTCTGTCGCCCGGAGACCTCGCGGTCGCCGGGGAGACGGCCATCCATCTAGGACCGGCGTTGCCGCCGGCCTCGTGCGGTCTACCCGCGAACTCGGGCGGGCAGCCCTCAAGCGTTCGCGCAGACCCGTCCGGGGACGGATCCTCTTGACCTTGCTCCAGGTGGGGTTTACCTAGCCGCCTGAGTCACCTCAGGCGCTGGTGGTCTCTTACACCACCGTTTCACCCTTACCGGAGGCCGAAGCCCCCGGCGGTCTGTTTTCTGTGGCACTGTCCCGCGGGTCACCCCGGGTGGGCGTTACCCACCACCCTGCCCTGTGGAGCCCGGACGTTCCTCGGCGGGATCCGGGGATCCCGACGCGGCCGCCCGGCCGACTCGTCTGTCGTGCCGACCATGCTACCGGCTGCCGGCGGCGGCTTGACCTTGACGCAGCGGCAGGGTTTCTACTGAGGGGCATGCGGATCGGAGAGATCGCCGCGCTCGTCGGGGTCACCACCCGGGCGGTCCGGCACTACCACCATGTCGGGCTGCTCCCGGAGCCGGAGCGGCGGCCCAACGGCTACCGGGCCTACACCGTGCGCGACGCCGTGCTCCTGGCGCGGGTGCGCCGGCTCACGGAGCTCGGGCTGGGCCTGGACGAGGTGCGCGACGTCCTCGCGGACGACGCCGGGCGCGAGCTCGCCGAGGTGCTGGCGGAGCTCGACGCCGACCTCGCCCGGCAGGAGGCCGAGCTGGCCGAGCGGCGCAGGCGGCTCGCCGCACTGCTGGCCGCCGGGCCGGGTGAGGGGGAGCCGGTCTCGCCCGCGCTCGCCGCGCTGCTGGCCGGGGCGCGGCCCACGGACTCCCCGGCCGCCGCGAAGGACCGCGAGCACCTGATCCTGCTGGACGCCACCGGCGCCGCCGGGGAGGAGCTGTACGCCGTCCTGGGGCCGCTCGCCGCCGACCCGGAGGTGCTCGCGCTGTACGAGCGGCTCGACGAGCTGGCCGACGCCCCCGCGGACGACCCCCGGATCGGCCCGCTCGCGGAGGCCATGGTCGCCGCCGTGCCGGCCGCCGCCTTCGCCGCGATCCCGTCCGACGGGCCCGTCGTCCCCGGCTTCGGGGAGGCGCTGCTCGCCGAGTACGCCCCCGCCCAGGCGGAGGTCGTCCGCCGGGTGATGGCGGCTTTCGTGGGGAGGGGGACCGGGTGAGGGCCGTCCGCGCGGCCCGGGTCGTGGCAGCCGTCGCGGTGCCGGGCGAGGTGCTCCTCGTACTGTGCCTGGCGGCCGGGGTGCGGCCGCCCGGCCGGGTGATTGCCAGCGTCGAGGCGGCGGTGCTCGGGGCGCTGCTGCTGGAGGGCTGGGTGCTGGGCTCGCTGCGGCGGCGCACCGGCTCCTGGCGGGAGGCGGTGCGGGCCGTGGTGCCGGAGCGGGTGCGCCGGCTGCTGCTGCACGAGCTGCGGGCCTGCGCCTCCCTCGGCCGGTGGGTGGCCCGCCGCCCGCACGGGGTGCGGCCGGGGGACCTCGCCGCCGCCTACACGGGGCCGCAGACGGCGATGATGTACGGGCTGCTGTTCGTGTCGCTGGTCGAGACCGTGGGGCTCGCCCTGCTCATCCCCTGGCCGGCCGTGCACCGGGTGGTGCTCGTGCTCGACGTCTACGGGGTGCTGCTGGTGCTCGCCCTGCACGCCGCCTGCGTGACCCGACCGCACGTCGTACGGCCCGACGGGACGCTGCGGATCCGCTACGGGGCCCTGTTCGACCTCACCGTCCCGCCGGACGCGGTGGCCTCGGTCCGGGTGGACCGCCGCTACCCGGAGGGCCGGCTGGTCACCGTCTCCGAGGACGGGGCCGGGGACGGGGTGCTGGACCTGATCGTGGGCAGCCAGACGACGGTCACCCTGGAGCTGACCCGCCCCCTGGAGTTCCGCCGCCCCCTCGGCGCCCGCGCCCGGGCCCGGACGGTGCGCTTCCACGCCGACGACCCCCGCGCCCTGGTCACCGCCCTGCGGCAGCCCACGGCCTAGACCGGAGCGAAGAGGATCTTGGCGGTGCCCGGGTCGGCCTGGGTCAGGCGGACCCGGATGCGTTCGCCCAGCGGCAGCGCAGCCGTCTCGGACCGGACCCGGCCGACCACCGCCGGGTCCTCCAGGTGGACCGTCCCGGCCTGCGGGTCCCGCTCCTCGACGTCGATGACCGTCGCCTCGAAGGCCTCCCCGACGCGGTCCTTGAGCAGGGCCGCCTCGACCAGGTCCACGCACTCCCGCTCCACGGAGTTGGCCAGCCGCGTCCCCTCCTGCATCTCGTGCGGGAGTCCGGCCAGGGCCTCCACCGCCCAGGCGGGCGGAGCCGTCCCCGCCACCGCCGCCACGCACAGCTCCCCGGCGTAGCGGTCGACGAGCCGGCGCAGCGGTGCGGTGCAGTGCGTGTACGGCGCCGCCACCGCCGCGTGCACGGCGTGCTCGGGCCGCTCGCCGCCGGTGAACACCGTGTACCCGGCGCCGCGCAGCAGGGCCGTGCACTCCTGGAGGAACGCGGCGTGCGCGGGGATCCGCGGGTCGAGGGAGCGCACCAGCGCGGCGTACGGGACGTGGTGCGGCCAGTCGATCCGCAGGGCCTGCGCGGCCCGCCGCAGCCGGCCCACCGCGCCGTCGGGGGCGGCCGGCAGGGTGCGCAGGATCCCGGTCCCGGCGGCCAGCATCAGGTCGGCGGCGGCCATGCCCGTCATCAGGGAGATCTGGGCGTTCCAGCCGTCCGCGGGCAGCGGCGCCCGGTAGGCCAGGCCGTACGAGCCGTCGGGCGCGGGGACGACCTCCTGCTCGGGGACGTTCAGGGAGATCCCGCCGCGCTCGGTCTCCAGGGCCTCGCGCAGGGTCCCGATGTCCTTCAGCAGGGCCAGGGCCGGCTCGGCCGTCCCGGTGTCGACGGCCTTCTGCACGCCCTCGTAGTCGAGTTTGGCGCGGCTGCGGACCAGGGCGCGGTGGACGTCGGTGGTCTCCACCCGCCCGTCGGCGTCCAGGTCGAGCCGCCACAGCAGGGCCGGGCGGGTCTGGCCGGGCAGCAGGCTGGCCGCGCCCTCGGAGAGCACCTGCGGGTGCAGGGGGACCCGTTCGTCGGGGAAGTAGAGGGTGGTGACCCTGCGGTGGGCCTCGGTGTCGAGGGCGCCGCCGGGGGTGACGAAGGCGGCGACGTCGGCGATGGCGTAGTGCACGCGGTAGCCGCCGCCGGGGCGCCGCGCCAGGTGCATGGCCTGGTCGAGGTCGACCGAGGACGGCGGGTCGATGGTGAAGAGGGGGACGTCGGTGGCGTCCTCGGCGGGCAGCCGGGGCGCGGCGGCGGCCCGTTCTGCCTCGGCGAGCACCTCGGCCGGGAAGGCGTCGGGCACGCCCAGGCGCGTCCGCAGCTCACGCAGCGCGGCGCCCAGGGAGGCGCCGTCCGCACCGGCCATGTGCATGTGACGGCGTGGCATGGACCGAGCGTATGTCCTGCCCGGGAGATCTTCTCGGCGGCGGCGCGCACGGCCGCCGGCCCCGGCCCGGCCCCGGCCCGGCCCCGACTCGGCCCCGGCCGCACGCGGGCGTCCCGTCCGCGGGAGTGCGGATGGCGTCCGGAAAGTCCACGCCGTGTCCCGCTCACCGGAACACGGCGCGGAAACGGCCGCGCACGACGGCGTGAAACCTCCTGGAACGCGGGGCCCGGCCGGGGCGCAATGTGGGGGGCGGATCGCCCGAACCCACCGGAACCGATCGGAACTCAATCACGGGGCGGCACATGCTGTTGAGGATTCACTTCACGGGGGCCGACCTGGCCCGCACGAGCGTGGCCAGCCGGCCGGACCCCTTGTGGGAGACGGTGCTGAGCCTGCGCATGCTCCAGCACCGCCCCGGCAACCCGGCGGCCGAGGCCTGGGGCCGCGCGGTCCGGGCCCGGCAGCCCGACGGCCTGCGCAGGCTCCTGCCGCTGGTGCGCCCGCTCGGCTACTTCCCCGACTTCCTCACCCCCTCCGACGGATCCGCCGACATCGAGCACGGCCTCGACGCCCTCACCGCCACGCCCGCCCGGCACCTGCGCGGCGACCTGGAGGTCCTCGGGACCGGCGGACCGCTCCCCACCTGGACCCAGGACCTCGCCGCGGGCCGCCCCGACGCGCTGCGGGGACTGGCCGGAGCCCTGCGCGGCTACCACGCGGCGGCGGTGGCACCCCTGGAACAGACGATGCGGACCACGGTCCGGGCGGAGTACGCGGCGCAGGCGAAGACGGCCGCCGAAGCCGGGATCGAGGGGGTCCTGTCGGGCCTGGGGCCCGGCATGCGCTGGAGACCCCCGGTGCTCGAAGTCCAGTACCCGGTCGACCAGGAACTGCACCTGGGCGGGCGGGGCCTGCTCCTGGTCCCCACCCTGTTCCGCGCCCGCACCCCGGTCTCGCTCCTCGACCCGGAACTCCCGCCGGTCCTCACCTACCCGGCCCGGCGCACCGCCGCCCCGGACGGGTCCGCCGGGCGCAAGCTCGTGCCGCTGATGGGGCGCACCCGGTCGGAGATACTGCACCACACCTCGGAGGGCTCCCGCAGCACCTCCGAACTCGCCCGGCTGGTCGGGATGTCGCAGGCCTCGGTCAGCCACCACACCGCGGTGCTGCGCGCGGCCGGCCTGATCAGCTCGGCCCGGCACCGCAACTCCGTCCTGCACACGGCGACCTCGCTGGGCTCCCTCCTACTGCGCGGCTGAGGTGCCCGTCCAGGTCTTTCGAACCTGCTCGAAACACCTGGACGGGACGGGGCGGCACGGCGGACAGTCGGTCCAGCACCACGGCACCACGGCACGACGGGCGGCGAGGTACCGCCCACCACGGACCCCCCACCGGCGGTCACGGCCCGCCCCGGCCCAGCGGCCCGGGGCACGGCCGTGGCCGTTCGCCCGTGACCGGCCCGCGGCGGGCCGTCTACGCTGGCCCGGGGGCCGCACCCCCCGCGACGTGCCATCGATAGGAGAACCACCGTGCTCGTGCTGCTGCCGCCCTCCGAGGGAAAGGCCGCCGGCGGCTCCGGCGCACCGCTCGACCCCGCGTCGCTGTCGCTGCCCGGGCTGGCCGGGGCGCGGGCGGCCGTGCTGGAGGAGCTGGTCGAGCTGTGCGCGGGCGACGAGCTCAAGGCGCGCGAGGTGCTGGGGCTCAGCGAGGGGCTGCGCGGCGAGGTCGCCAAGAACGCCGGGCTGCGGTCGGCGCCGGCCCGGCCGGCGGGTGAGGTCTACACGGGGGTCCTCTACGACGCCCTCGGCCTGGCGACGCTGCCGGAGCCCGCGCGGGCCCTGGCCGAGCGGACGCTGCTGGTGTTCTCGGGGCTGTGGGGCGCGGTGCGGGTGACGGACCGGATCCCGTCGTACCGGTGCTCGATGGGCGTGAAGCTGCCGGGGCTGGGTGCGCTGGGCGCGTACTGGCGGGGGCCGATGGCGGAGGTCATGCCGGAGGCGGCGGGGGACGGGCTGGTGCTGGACCTGCGGTCGTCGGCGTACGCGTCGGCGTGGAAGCCGAAGGGGGAGACGGCGGGACGCACGGCCACGGTGCGGGTGCTGCACGCGCAGATCGTGGACGGGGTGGAGAAGCGGTCGGTGGTGAGCCACTTCAACAAGGCGACGAAGGGGCGGCTGGTGCGGGACCTGCTGGTCGCGGGGGTCGAGCCGGCGGGGCCGGCGGAGCTGGTGGCCGCGCTGCGGGACCTCGGGTACGTGGTGGAGGCGGAGGCTCCGGCCAAGCCGGGCAGGGCGTGGTCCCTGGACGTGGTCGTCACCCAGATCCACTGACCGGGAGCCCGTACGTGCGCGCCGCGCCCGTCGCCTCATTCGCCGGCGGGGCTGCATACAGCCCCGCCGGCGAATGAGGCGGAAACGGAGAAGGGGCGGGGCGGGGAGACGGCTTCGTGCAGCGGACCGGCGGGGCCTAGCGGCCCAGGGGCCAGGCGACCGCCGCCGGGGTCTGGTCCGCCGCGCCGGCGTACTGGGCGCAGGCGTCCGTGAGGGTTTCCAGCAGCGTCAGCGGATCCGGCAGGGCGTGCCGCACGTCCCGCACCCACGTCACCGCGAACTCACCCGGCAGCGCCGCCGGCGGAAGCAGGACGTAGCTGCCCCGGCAGTGCCACCGCAGCCCGGGGTGCTCGTCCATCGTCTCGGGGTGGCAGTCCAGCTCGCAGGGCCACCACTCGTCCTCGTCCTCGGGCGTACCGCGCGTCGCCGTGAAGAAGAGCATCCGCGCCTGGTCGCCCGTACCGCCCGACTCGGCGACCGGGCCCACCTCGACGCCGGCGGCGAGCAGGCGTTCCAGGGCGTTGCGGCCGGCTTCCAGGGGGACGTCCAGGACGTCGTGGACCATGCCGGTGGCGGTGATGAAGTTGGCCTGCGGCTGGTTGCGGGCCCAGCGTTCGATCTGGGCGCGGTCGGTGGTCGACTGGGTCTGCCAGGCGAACGAGACCGGGTGGCGGGCCGGTGTGGGACAGCCGATGCGGTCGCACGAACAGCGGTAGCCGACGGGATGGGCGGCGGGGGCGACCGGGAGTCCGGCGGCGGCGACGGCCGCGAGGAGGGCTTCGCGTTCCCTGCCGGGGTCCTCGGGAGCGGGTTTCGCGCGGCGGCGCAGCCACTGGGAAATCCTGCTCTGCTCGCCGCGTTTGACGCGGCCGGACTCAGACCCCATCGATCCCCTCACCTCACCGTTGCCCCGGCAGACCGATCCATGGTCCCACCATCCCGTGGGCCCGGTGACCGCACCCCCCGACCGGACCCCCGGGCCTACTTCCCACGAAAACCGCACAATCCGGCCATATGCTCTCGGCCTTGCCGAGGTCGCCGGGCGTCCGGCTATCGGACGGTGACTTTTGCCACGCCGCCCAGCACCGAGTCGACCAGCGCGTCCGTGTAGGCATGGCTCAGCGGTCCCAGCCGCATCAGCCACCGGTACGTCAAGGGACCCACCAGCATCTCCACCACCAGCCGGACGTCGACGTCCTCCGCGAGCTGCCCGGCCTCCCGGGCCGACCGCAACCGCGCCTCGTAGAGGGCGAGCTGGGGCTCCAGCAGCTGCTCCGTGAAGCGGGCCGCCAGCTCGGGGTCGGTCGCCCCGGCCGCCGTCAGGGCGCGCGCGGGTGCCTCGTAACGGGGTTCGGCGAACTCGTCCGCGGTGGCCCGCAGGACGGTCTTCAGGTCGGCCGCCAGGTCACCCGTATCGGGGAATCCGGACCAGCCCGTGTCCGTCCAGGCCTCCCCGGACAGTGCCAGCGAGGCGTCCAGCAGGACGGCCGCCTTCGAGGGCCACCAGCGGTAGATGGTCTGCTTGCCGACGCCCGCCCGGGCCGCGATGGCCTCGATGGTCAGCTTGTTGTAGCCGACCTCGCCGACGAGGGCGAGGGCGGAGTCGAGGATGGCGCGCCGGGAGTGCTCGCTGCGGCGGCTGGAGTCGGGAGGCCTGGTCACCGGCCCAACGTACCAACTCGGCGAGACGTCTCGTCTTCCGGCCGTTGTGGTAAACCACCCGATCAGTCCACTGTGCGGCCGCACCCTGAGGAGAGACGATTCTCTCCGTACACACCCGTACCGTGAGTCCGCAGTCGTGAGGAGCCTTCTTTGCGCAGAGACGCCACACCCCGGCGCTACCTGATGTGCGCACCCGCACACTTCAAGGTCACGTACTCCATCAACCCGTGGATGGACCCCACGAAACCGGTGGACCTGCCCCTCGCCCTCGCCCAGTGGGAGGACCTCAGGGACCGCTACCTCTCCCTCGGCCACACCGTCGAGACCCTGGAGCCGGCCCCGGGCCTGCCCGACATGGTCTTCGCGGCGAACGGCGCCCTCGTCATCGACGGCCGGGTCCTCGGCGCCCGCTTCGCCTACCCGGAACGCACCGCCGAGGCGGAGATCCACCTCGACTGGTTCCGGGCCAACGGCTTCACCGACATCCACGAGCCCTCGCACGTCAACGAGGGCGAGGGGGACTTCGCCGTCACCGCCGGCTACATCCTGGCGGGCCGGGGCTTCCGCTCCAGCCCGCTCTCGCACGACGAGGCGCAGGAGTTCTTCGGGCGCCCCGTCATCGGCCTCGACCTGGTGGACCCGCGCTACTACCACCTGGACACGGCGCTGTGCGTGCTCGACGGCGACGAGATCATGTACCACCCGCAGGCCTTCTCCCCGGGCAGCCAGGCCGTGCTGCGCCGGCTGTTCCCGGACGCCCTGCTCGTGGACGCCCCGGACGCGGCGGCCTTCGGCCTGAACTCGGTCTCCGACGGCCGGCACGTGCTGCTCCCGCAGGCCGCGACCGGTCTGCTGGCGCCGCTGCGCGAGCGCGGGTTCGAGCCGATCCCGATGGACCTGGGCGAGCTGCTGAAGGGCGGCGGCAGCGTGAAGTGCTGCACCCAGGAGCTGCGCCCCTAGAGGTCCGCGGAGCCCGCGGAGTCCGGGGCGTCGGCGGGGGGCCACTGCTCGCCCCACTCGACGTCCCGGGCCGCCTTGTAGAGGCCGCCGTGGCGCTTGGTGACGATGGCCCGGCCCAGCCCCTCCGCCTCGGGGCCGCACAGCTCCAGCTGGACGAGCCCCTTGCGGATCTGCGGCTTGCGCGTGATCCGGGAGGGGACCGGGGTGGCCGGGAAGCGGGTGGCGGCGACGTAGGCGAACTTCTCGTCCTCGTACGGCAGGGAGCCGCCCTTGACCTTCCGGTGCAGGGAGGAGCGGCTGACCCGGGCCGAGAAGTGGCACCAGTCCTGGCCCACCGCGATCGGGCAGGTCCCGTCGTGCGGGCAGGGCGCGGCCACCTTCAGCCCCGCGGCGATCAGCTGGTCGCGGGCCTCGCGGATGCGCAGGTACCCCTCGGGCGTGCCCGGCTCGATCAGCACGACGGCCTGCCCGGCGCGCGCCGCCTCCGCGACGACCGCCCGGCGGGCCTCCTCCGTCAGCTCGCCCAGCACGTAGGAGACGGTGACCAGGTCCGCGTCGGGCAGGGCGATCCCGGCGCCGATGACGGCCCGGCGCCAGTCGGCCGAGCGCAGGGCGGCGGAGGCGGAGCGGCCGGCCAGCTCCTTGCCGAGGGCCAGGGCCGGTTCGGCCCAGTCCAGCACGGTGGTCGTGCGGGGTCCGTCCCAGACGGCGTCCACGGCCCAGGTCGCGGCCCCCGTGCCGCCGCCCACGTCCACGTGCGAACCAGGCGCCCACCGCGGCGCGGCGTCCGCCAGCCCGTACAGCGCCGAGCGCACGGCCTCGAAGGTGGCCGGCATCCGGTACGCGGCGTAGGCGGCCACGTCGGAGCGGTCGCGCAGCACGGGCGCGTCGGTCGGGGTGGCGCCCCGGTAGTTGGCGATGAGCCGCTCGACGGCGGCCGCGGCCTGCTTCGGCGGGAGTCCGTCGAGCAGCCCGCCCAGCGCGCTGCGGAGGGTTTCGGCGGTGGTGGGGGCGGTGGCGTTCACCAGCGAAGTTTACGGCGCGGCGGGGTGGGCCGGGTCGCCCGGTGCGGCCATGGGCTCCCGGTCCCGCCAGGGGCGGCACAGGGCGAGGAAGCAGCCCGCCGCCAGCAGGGAGCAGCTCAGCTGGACCAGGGCCATCGGCACGGCCGTCCGCTCACCCGCGATCCCGACCAGCGGGGAGGCCACCGCGCCGACGAGGAAGGAGGAGGTGCCCAGCAGCGCGGACGCCGATCCGGCGGCGTGCGGGGTGCGCATCAGGGCCTGCGCGTTGGTGTTGGGCAGGACCAGGCCCATCGTCGACATCAGCACGAACAGCGCGGCGGCGACGGGGAGCAGCCCGGCCTTCCCGAACACCCCGGCGGACATCAGCAGCAGGGCCACCGAGGCGGTGGTGAGCACGGCGATGCCGACGGCGAGGACCTTGTCCAGGCTGACCCGGCCGACGAGCAGCTTGCCGTTGACCTGGCCGACGACGATCAGGCCGACGGAGTTGAGGCCGAACAGCAGGCTGAAGGCCTGCGGGGAGGCGCCGTAGATCTCCTGCACGACGAAGGGCGAGGCGGAGATGTACGAGAACAGCACCGCGAAGGCGAAGCCGCCCGCCAGGGTGTACCCGGCGAAGACCCGGTCGGAGAGCAGCCCCCGCATGGTCCGCAGGGCGGCGCCCACGCCGCCGGTCTGGCGCCGCTCGGGCGGCAGGGTCTCGCCGAGGCCGCGCCAGACGGCCACGGTCAGCGCGAGGCCGACGGCGGTGAGGACGACGAACACCCCGCGCCAGTCCGCGAGGCGGAGCACCTGGCCGCCGATCAGCGGGGCGACGATCGGGGCGGTGCCGGATATGAGCATCAGGGTGGAGAAGAAGCGGGCCATCTCGACCCCCTCGTACAGGTCGCGGACGACGGCCCGGGCGATGACGATGGCGGCGGCGCCGGCCAGGCCCTGCAGCAGCCGGAAGCCGATCAGCAGTTCGGCGGAGGGGGCGAGGGCGCAGGTCGCGGTGGCGAGGACGTAGACGACCATGCCGGCCAGCAGCGGCCGGCGCCGCCCCCACTTGTCGCTCATGGGCCCGATGACCAGCTGGCCGAGCGCCATGCCGGCGAGGCAGGACGTGAGGGTGAGCTGGATGGTCGCGGCCGGGCTGCCCAGGGCGGAGGTGACCTCCGGCAGGGCCGGGAGGTACATGTCCATGGACAGGGGCGGCAGGGCGGTCAGTGCGCCCAGGATGAAGGTGACCAGCAGGCCGGTGCGGCGCGCGGCGGTCAGGGGGGCGGCGGCCGGGAGTGAGGGGGAGGAAGAGGGGGACGGCTCGTGCGAGGGGGCCGCGGAGGGGCCTCTCTCCGACATACGGAACTCCAGTCTTTTCATCTGCTTTTATGCACCCCTGACCGACCCATGCTCTCAGCTGTCGGACCGTTCCGGGCCGGATGTCCGGTGTGACGTACCCTGCGGGGCCATGAGCGCACGTGGGAACAAGATCGCTGTAGTGACCGGGGCCGGCTCCGGGATCGGCCGCTCCGTGGCCCTCGCCCTGGCCGGGGCCGGCTGGTCGGTCGCCCTGGCCGGGCGCCGGACCACACCCCTGGAGGAGACCGCCGCGGCGGCCGGGCCGGACGCGGACGTGCTGCCCGTCCGGGCGGACGTGAGCGACCCGGAGGACGTGAGCGCCCTCTTCGAGACCGTGCGGACCCGCTACGGGCGCCTTGACCTCCTCTTCAACAACGCCGGCACCTTCGGCCCGGCCGGGGTCCCGCTGGAGGACATCTCCTACGAGGACTGGCGCCAGGTCGTCGACGTCAACCTCACGGGCTCCTTCCTCTGCGCACAGGGGGCCTTCCGGGTGATGAAGGCCCAGGACCCGCAGGGCGGCCGCATCATCAACAACGGCTCCATCTCGGCGCACGTCCCGCGCCCGAACTCGGTCGCCTACACGGCCACCAAGCACGCCATGACGGGTCTGACCAAGTCGCTGTCGCTGGACGGCCGGCCCTACCGGATCGCCTGCGGGCAGATCGACATCGGCAACGCGGCGACCGACATGACCGCGCGCATGCAGACCGGGATCCTCCAGGCGAACGGGCAGCTGGCGGTCGAGCCGGTCATGGACGCCGCCGACGTCGCCCGGACGGTGCTGCACATGGCGGAACTCCCGCTGGAGGCGAACGTCCAGTTCGCCACGGTGATGGCCACGGCCATGCCGTACATCGGCCGCGGCTAGCCGGGGAACGGAAAACGGCGCCCGGCTCGTCCCCGCGGAGGGGGGAACGAACCGGGCGCCGGGCCCAGGGGGTGTTACTTCACCGCGGCCGGGGTCTCGGCCGCGCCGCGCACGCGCGCCGGGAGCAGGAACGCGGTCAGCACCGCCGCCAGGTACAGCAGCCACACCACCAGCTGCGCCACCGTCGGGTCCGGCTGGAAGTTGAAGACGCCCTTCAGCAGGACCCCGTACCAGCTGTCCTGCGGGATCGCCGAGCTGATGTCGAAGGCCTTGTCCTGCAGGCCGCCGAGGAACCCGCCCTCCTGGAGGTCGTGGACCCCGTACGCGAGGACGCCCGCGGCGACGATGACGAGCATCCCGCCGGTCCACGTGAAGAACTTCGACAGGTTGATCTTCAGCGCGCCGCGGTAGAACAGCCAGCCCAGCACGATGGCCGTCGCGATGCCCAGCAGCACCCCGATCAGCGGCGCGGAGGAGCCCTCCCCGCTGGCCCGGACCGACGCCCACACGAACAGCGCCGTCTCCAGGCCCTCGCGGCCCACCGCCAGGAACGCGGTGGCGACCAGCGCGCCGGTGCCCATCGCGAGCGCCGCGTCGAGCTTGCCCTGGAGCTCGCTCTTGAGGTGCCGGGCGGTCTTCTTCATCCAGAAGACCATCCACGTCACCAGGCCGACCGAGACGATCGACAGGCTGCCGCCGAGCAGCTCCTGCGCCTCGAAGGTCAGCTCCTGCGTGCCGAAGGTGAGCAGCGCTCCGAAGGCCAGCGAGATCGTGCAGGCGATCCCGATGCCGAGCCACACGGGCCGCAGCGCGGCCCGGTTCCCGGTCTTGACCAGGTAGGCGACCAGGATGCAGACGACCAGGCTCGCTTCGAGGCCCTCGCGCAGGCCGATCAGATAGTTGCCGAACACGGCGTTTCCTCTCCGGAAGGTCCTACGCGACTACGCGAACAGCGTCCGGCCCCACCAGTCGTCCTTGTCGCGGACGCCCGGCGGGACGGCGAAGACGGCCGAGCCCACGTGCTGGATGTACTCGTTCAGCGCGTCGTTCTTCGACAGCTGGCGCTGGATCGCGACGAAGCCCTTGCGGACGTCGCGCTGGTAGGCGAGGAAGAACAGGCCCGCGTCGAGCCGGCCCAGACCGTCCGTGCCGTCGGTGAAGGAGTAGCCGCGGCGCAGGATGGTCGCGCCGTTGTTGCTGTCGGGGTGCGCGAGGCGCACGTGCGACTCGGGCTTCATCGCCTTCAGGAACGGCTCGTCGCGCTCCTTGGACTTGCCGACCGGGGCGCCCTCGCCCTTGTCGCGGCCGAAGATGTCCTCCTGCTCGCGCAGGGAGGTGCGGTCCCAGTTCTCGATGTGCATCCGGATGCGCCGGGCGACCAGGTACGAGCCGCCGGTCATCCAGTCGCTGCCGTCGCCCGCGCCGACCCACACGTGCTTGTCGAGGGCGGCGGTGTCGGTGCCGGAGATGTTCCGGGTGCCGTCCTTGAAGCCCATCATGTTGCGCGGGGTCTGCTCCTCGGGCGTGGTCGAGGAGGTCTTGCCGAAGCCGAGCTGCGACCAGCGGACCGCGACCTTGCCGAAGCCGATGCGGGCGAGCTGGCGGATGGCGTGCACGGCGACCTGCGGGTCGTCGGCGCAGGCCTGGACGCACAGGTCGCCGCCGGAGCGGGCCTGGTCCAGGTTGTCGTGGGGGAAGGCCTCCAGGTCCACCAGGGCCTCGGGGCGCCTGCCTTCCAGGCCGAAGCGGTCCTTGGCGAACAGGCCGGGGCCGACGCCGAAGGTCAGGGTCAGGCGGGAGGGCTTGAGGCCCAGGGCCTCGCCGGTGTCGGTCGGCGGGGCCTCGGGCGTGCCCTCGAACACGTCGCCGACGGGCAGGCCGGCCGTCATCAGCCGGGCGGCGGCCGTCCAGTCCTTGAGGAGCTTGACGAGCTCCTCGCGGTCCTTGGTCTTCACGTCGAACGCGGCGAAGTGCAGCCGGTCCTGGACGGCGCTGGCGATGCCCGCCTGGTGCTCGCCGTGGAAGGGCACGGCCGCGCCGGCGGAGGCCGCCGGCGCGATGTCCGAGCCGCCGTCGAAGGCGGCCACGGCGCCGCCGGCCGCGGCGGCGCCGAGCGCGAGCCCGGCGCCGCCCCAGCCGAGGACGGCGCGGCGCGAGGGCGCGGTGGCGCCCCCGGTGGACTGCTGGGTCTCGTCCTCGGACACCTTCGGCTCCTGGGCGTCGGTCATGCTGGTATCTCCCGCTCTGCCTGGCTGTGGACTACTTGGCGACCGCGGCGGCCAGCTTCGAGAGCGGCTCGGCCAGGGCGCTGACGGCGTCGGAGAGTTCCTTGCGCTGGGCCTCGACGACCTTGTCGTACGCGGTGAACTCGTAGGTGCTCTTGTCGGCGCGGTACTTGTCCAGGAGGGTGTTCAGCGCGGCGAACTGGGTGTCCAGCTGCTTGGCGAGCTCGGGGTCGTTCTTCGCGGTGACGGCCTTGAGGAGCTCGTACGCCTTCTCGGCGCCCTCGACGTTGGCCTTGAAGTCGACGAGGTCGGTGTGGGAGTACCGCTCCTCCTCGCCCGTGACCTTGTTGCGGGCGACCTCGTCCAGCAGCTCCTTGGCGCCGTTGGCCATGGAGGTGGGAGTGATCTCCGCTTCGCCGACCTTCTTCTGCCAGGCGGTGAGGTCGGTGATCAGGGTGTCGGCGAGCTTCTTGTCGTTGTCGTCGATCTTGTTGTCCTGGAAGAGGGACTTCTCCAGGCGGTGCCAGCCGGTCCAGTCCTTGGCCGGGTCCTGGCCGGCCTCCAGGCCGTCCTCGCGGACGTCGACCTTCGGGTCGATGTCGCCGAAGGACTCGGCGACCGGCTCGGTGCGCTCCCAGCCCAGGCGGGAGGGGGCGTAGGCCTTCTTCGCGGCCTCCAGGTCGCCGGCCTTGACGGCGTCGGCGAAGGCCTGCGCCTTGGGCATGGTCTCGTCGGCCTGCTCCTGGACGTACTTGCGGTACGAGGCCACGGCGGCGTCCAGCTCGGGGCTGCGCTTCTCGGCGGCGCCCTTGCCGGTGGCCTTGACCTTGGTGCGGATGCCGTCGCCCTTCATGCCGGGCTTGCAGGTGAAGAGGTAGTCGCCCGCCTTGATCTCGGCGGTGATGGTGGCCTTGGTGCCGGGGCCGATGTTCTCGCGCTCGGCGACGATGCGGTCGTCCGGGAAGAGCACGTACAGCTCGGTGACCTTGGAGCCCTTGTTCTCGACCTCGATGGAGACCTTGCCCGCCGGGAACTCGGTCGTGGAGACCTCGCACGCGCTGTCGGTGGCGTTCACGTGGATCGCGTCCGAGCCGCCCTTGTCACTCTTCTCCGCGCAGCCGGTGACGGCGGTGAGCGCGGCGACGGCTGCGGCCGCGGTGAGGACGGTGAAGCGGGCGGGGCGCATGGGGGCTCCTGGCGAGGGTGGAGGCGTGGGGCAGCCTGGTGAGGCGGACCTAACTTAACCGAGGCTTACCTCACCGATACCCACTCGTCCAGTGATTCAGCTCTCACCTTCCGGCCCCGGACACCGGTCCGTCACGACCCCTCCATGACCGGCTCAAGCAAAGGTCAAGCGGGGGTCAAGTCCCCGTCCGCATTCCGTGCGGGAGCGGGGTTACCGTCCGGTTTCGCCCGGCCTGGGCCGTGTGGGGGAGCGCCGGGGGCGCACCGGTGCGCGGGGGCCGCAACGCGGCGAACGGGCCCGCGGCCGCCCCGTGCTTGAATTCCGGTGTGAACGATCTCGACGTGATCAAGGTGTTCTGCGCGGGTGACGGCCGGCACGGCAACCTGCTCGGAGTCGTCCGCGACGGCCGCACCGTCCCGGACGACGCGGCCCGCCAGGCCCTCGCCGCCGAACTGGGATACAGCGAGACGGTGTTCGTCGACGACCCCGAACGCGGGGTCGTCGACATCCGCACCCCCGGCACCCGGATGGCCTTCGCCGGGCACCCGCTGGTCGGGCTCGCCTGGCTGCTCGACATCGAGGAGCTCCAGCCGCCGGCCGGGTCCGTGTGGGCCCGCCACGACGGGGAGTTCACCTGGATCACCGCCCGCCCCGAATGGGTCACGGGCAAGCACATGCGGCAGTACGCCAGCGCCGCCGAGGTCGAGGCGCTGCCCACCCCGCCGCCCGGCGAGGGCTGGCTCTACGCGTGGGCCTGGGAGGACGAGCCCGCCGGCCGGATCCGCGCCCGGGGCTTCCCGCGCCGCCCCGACGGGATCGTGGCCGAGGACGAGGCCACCGGCTCGGCGGCGATCCTCCTGACCGCCGAACTGAACCGCGCCCTGAACATCACCCAGGGCGCCGGCTCCCAGCTCCTCACGGCCCCGGCCCCCGACGGCACGGTGGAACTGGGCGGGCGCGTCCGCTTCGCGTCCTAGGGTGTCCGCCGGACGCCCCTGGGTCAGGCGCTGAGCGGGAACTCCTCGCCCAGCTCCCGGAACACGGCCCCGTTGTGGTCGAAGGCGCGCTTGCACTCGTCCACGATCCGCTGCTTCTCCAGGTCGTCCGCCGCGATCGCGTCCAGCAGCTCCCGGTAGACCCGCTTGAACGCCGCCGGGTTGGGGATCCCCGCGAAGACGTAGAACCGCACCCCGTCGCCCTTGCGCGCGAACCCCCAGGTCCGCTCGGCCTTGTCCCGGATGATCTGGCCGCCGGAGAGGTCGCCCAGGTAGCGGGTGTAGTGGTGGGCGACGTACCCGCCCGGCCACTCCCGCGCGCACCGCGCGACCCGGTCCGCGTACGCCCGCGTCGCCGGCAGCGCCGTCACGGACTCCCGCCAGTGCGGCCCGATCAGGTGCGCGAGGTCGCGCTCGATCTCCGCCACCCGCATCAGCTCGGGCCGGATGAACGGCCCCGCCACCGGGTCCCCGCGGAGCGCGTCCGCCGCGTCCTCCAGCGCCCGGTACACGAACCACAGCTGCTCGGTGTAGCGGGTGTAGGCCTCCACGCCCAGCCGTCCGCCGAGCAGGTCGCCCATGAAGGCGGAGGTCTCGGCTTCGGTGTGCTGCTCGTGCGAGGCGACGCGGATGACCGTGGAGAAGGCGTCCAAGGCGGACCTCCCGAGGAGAGGAATCGGGCGCGGCGACACCGCCGCCACGCCCGATCCTCCTGCTTAGGCATACCTAAGTCAATGTGTTCCCGACAGCCTGTCGGTAAAGATTCCCCGCAGCGGAACCGCTACGGCAGGGTGAGGACCTCCGCCCCCGTCTCCGTCACCACCAGCGTGTGCTCGAACTGCGCGGTCCGCTTGCGGTCCTTCGTGACGACCGTCCAGCCGTCCTCCCACATGTCGTACTCGTGGGTGCCCAGCGTCAGCATCGGCTCGATCGTGAACGTCATGCCCGGCTCCATGACGGTGGTGGCGTGCGGGCTGTCGTAGTGCGGGATGATCAGGCCGGAGTGGAAGGACGAGTTGATGCCGTGGCCGGTGAAGTCCCGGACCACGCCGTAGCCGAACCGCTTCGCGTACGACTCGATGACCCGGCCGATGACGTTGATCTGACGGCCGGGCTTGACCGCCTTGATCGCGCGGTTCAGGGACTCGCGGGTGCGCTCCACCAGCAGCCGCGACTCCTCGTCCACCTCGCCGCACAGGTAGGTGGCGTTGTTGTCGCCGTGCACCCCGCCGATGTACGCGGTCACGTCGAGGTTCACGATGTCGCCGTCGCGCAGGACGGTCGAGTCGGGGATGCCGTGGCAGATGACCTCGTTGAGCGAGGAGCACAGGGACTTGGGGAAGCCCCGGTAGCCCAGCGTCGACGGGTAGGCGCCGTGGTCGCACATGTACTCGTGCGCGACGCGGTCCAGCTCGTCCGTGGTCACCCCCGGTGCGATGTGCTTCGCGGCCTCCTCCATCGCCTGCGCGGCGATGCGGCCGGCGACGCGCATGGCCTCGACGGTCTCGGCGGACTGCACCTCGGGCCCCGAGTACGGCTTCGGGCCGGGCTTGCCCACGTACTCGGGCCGGCGGATGTTTCCGGGAACGGAACGGGCGGGGGAGAGCTCGCCTGGTACGAGCAGCGACTGACCGGACATGCAGCGAGTGTATCCAGCGGCCATGGGGCAGCATGGCGCTGTAGAAGAGGACCGAGAGGGACCGAGAGGAGCCTGCGGACGATGGCCCTGTTCAAGAAGCGCCAGGTGGGCAAACCGGGCGAGTGGTACTACTGCCTGGTCCACAAGAAGGTCGAAGAGGGCCCCGAGTGCCCCGCCAAGGACCGCTTCGGCCCGTACACCACCCCCGAGGAAGCCGCCCACGCCATGGAGACGGCGCAGGAACGCAACCTGGAGTGGCAGAACGACCCCAAGTGGAACGACAAGACCCGCGAGGGGGAGGAGGGGGACGGCACGGGCCCGGCAGCCCCCTGACCGGCCCCCGCTACCAGCGGCTGGGCGGCGGCGCGGTCAGCTGATCGGCCAGCCGCGCCAGCCGGTCCCGCAGCCGCCGCACGCCCGTGGCCCCGCCCGCGCCCCGCCGCACCGGCAGGCCGTTCTCCCCGGCCGCCGCCCCGACCAGGTGCTGCACGGTGTCCAGGTCCAGGGCGCCGTCCGCCGCCGGCACCGACAGCGCGTCGTGCGCGAGGGCGCCCAGGTCGGCGTCCCCGCCGTCCAGCGACAGCACGGTCGCCCCCGCGCGCCGGGCGTCGTGCACCCGTTCCAGCAGCCCCTCGCCCGGCCGCTGCGGAGCCACCACCAGCAGGGTGTGCCCGCGCCGGGCCGCCTCCAGCCGGCCCAGCCCGACCGACAGGTGCGGCGGCTCGCCCGGCAGCACCCGGTGGCGCACCAGCGTCGGCGCCAGCTCCGGCTGCCCCGACCAGGCGGCCTCGTCCACCAGGTGCGCCGCCAGGTGCCACGGCTCGTACTGCTCCGTGCCCACCAGCAGCAGGCCCCCGCCCGCCGGCACCACGGCCCGGCGCAGCGAACCGGCGAACCTCCGCGCCTCACCCGGCCACGGCGTCCCCGCGAGCACCTCGCGCAACAGAGCCACCCTCACGGCATCCATGGCCCGCATCCTGCCGCACGCCCCGGGGCCCCGGTGGGCACTTCGCCCCTCTCCCACCCCTTCGACCGCCACGTACCCGGCAGTACGCTCGCCCCCATGACTTCCTCAGACAGCACCCAGAAGCCGCCGGCCAAGGACCCCTGGGACCTCCCCGACGTCTCCGGCCTCGTCGTCGGCGTCCTCGGCGGCACCGGCGACCAGGGCCGCGGCCTCGCCTACCGGCTCGCCCGGGCGGGCCAGAAGGTGATCATCGGCTCCCGGGCCGCCGACCGCGCCGAGACCGCCGCACGGGAACTGGGCCTCGGCGTCGAGGGCGCCGACAACGCCGACTGCGCCCGCCGCAGCGACATCGTGATCGTCGCGGTGCCGTGGGAGGGCCACGCCAAGACCCTGGAGGCCCTGCGCGAGGACCTCGCCGGCAAGCTCGTCGTGGACTGCGTCAACCCGCTGGGCTTCGACAAGCAGGGCGCCTACGCCCTCCAGGTCGAAGAGGGCAGCGCCGCCCAGCAGGCCGCCGCCCTGCTCCCCGACTCCCGGGTCACCGCCGCCTTCCACCACCTCTCCGCGGTCCTCCTCCAGGACACCTCGGTCGAGGAGATCGACACCGACGTCATGGTCCTCGGCGAATCCCGCGCCGACACCGACCTGGTCCAGGCCCTCGCCGGCCGCATCCCCGGCATGCGCGGCGTCTTCGCGGGCCGCCTGCGCAACGCCCACCAGGTGGAGGCGATGGTCGCCAACCTCATCTCCACCAACCGCCGCTACAAGGCCCACGCCGGCCTCCGCCTCACCGACGTCTGACCCCCCCACCGCGCCCCGGGCCCCCCACCCGGCCCGGGGGGCCGGGGGGGGGGGGGGGCCGGGCCCCCCGGGGGGGCCCCCCACCGCCGCCGTCAGGTCAGGCGTGGTCGCCGGTGAGGCCCGCGCGGACCTCTCGTGCGGCGGCCACCAGGTTTTCGAGGGAGGCCCGGGTCTCGGGCCAACCACGGGTCTTCAGGCCGCAGTCGGGGTTGACCCACAGCCGCTCGGCCGGGATGGCTTCCAGGCCGGTGCGCAGCAGGCCGGCCGCTTCCCCGGCACCGGGGACGCGCGGGGAGTGGATGTCCCAGACGCCGGGGCCGGCTTCGCGCGGGTAGCCGTGGGCGGCGAGTTCGCGGGCGACCTGCATGTGCGAGCGGGCGGCTTCCAGGCTGATGACATCGGCGTCGAGGTCGTCGATGGCCTGGACGACGTCGCCGAACTCGGCGTAGCACATGTGGGTGTGGATCTGGGTGTCCGGCCGGACCCCGCTGGTGGTGAGGCGGAACGCCCCGGTCGCCCAGGCCAGGTAGCCGGCGCGGTCGGCGGCCCGCAGCGGGAGGGTCTCGCGGAGTGCGGGCTCGTCGACCTGGATCACGGAGGTGCCGGCCGCCTCCAGGTCGTCCACCTCGTCGCGCAGGGCGAGGGCGACCTGGCGGGCGGTGTCGCCGAGGGGCTGGTCGTCGCGTACGAAGGACCAGGCGAGCATGGTGACGGGGCCGGTCAGCATGCCCTTGACCGGCTTGGCCGTCAGGGACTGGGCGTACGAGGTCCAGCGGACGGTCATCGGCTCGGGCCGGGAGATGTCGCCGGCCAGGACCGGCGGGCGGACGTAGCGGGTGCCGTAGGACTGGACCCAGCCGTGCTGGGTGGCGAGGTAGCCGGTGAGCTGCTCGGCGAAGTACTGGACCATGTCGTTGCGTTCGGGTTCGCCGTGCACCAGGACGTCCAGGCCGGTCTTCTCCTGGAAGGAGACCACCTCCTCGATCTCCGCCTCGATGCGTGCCTCGTAGCCGGCGGTGTCGATGCGTCCGGCCCGCAGGTCGGCGCGCGCCACGCGCAGTTCACCGGTCTGCGGGAAGGAGCCGATCGTGGTGGTCGGCAGCAGCGGCAGGCCCAGGTGGGCGCGCTGGGCGGCGGCACGTTCGGGGTAGGCCTGGGAACGGCGGCCGTCGGTTTCGGTGACGGCCGCCGCGCGGGCCCGCACGGCCGGGTCGTGGGTGATGGGGGACGTGGCCCGGGAGGCGAGGGCGGCGCGGTTGGCGGAGAGCTCGCCCGCGACCGCGGCGGTCCCGGCCGTCAGCCCCTTCGCCAGGGTGGCGATCTCGGCGGTCTTCTGCCGGGCGAAGGCCAGCCAGCGCACGATCTGCGGGTCGATGTCCCGCTCCGCCGCGGCGTCCAGCGGCACGTGCAGCAGGGAGCAGGAGGAGGAGACGTCCACCCGGTCGGCCAGGCCGAGCAGGGTGCCCAGGGTCGCCAGGGACTTCTCCAGGTCGTTGACCCAGATGTTGCGGCCGTTGACGGTCCCGGCGACGAGGCGCTTGCCGGGCAGGCCGCCGACGGCGGCGAGGTCCTCGAGGTTGCCGGCGCCGGCTTCGGTGAAGTCGAGCGCCAGGCCTTCGACCGGAGCCTTGGCAAGGACGGGAAGGGCCTCGCCGAGTCGCCCGAAGTAGGAGGCGATCAGCAGCTTGGGGCGGTCCGGGAGGGCGCCGAGTTCGCGGTACGCGCGGGCGGCCGCGTTCAGTTCGGCCGGGGTGCGGTCCTGGACCAGGGCGGGCTCGTCCAGTTGCACCCAGTCCGCCCCTGCGGCGCGCAGGGCCGCCAGGACCTCCGCGTACACGGGCAGGAGCCGGTCGAGCAGGGTCAGCGGCTGGAAGTCGGCCGCCACGCCGGGCGCGGGCTTGGCCAGCAGCAGGTAGGTGACCGGTCCGACCAGGACGGGACGGGCGGTGTGGCCGAGGGCGAGCGCCTCGCGCAGCGCGCCGACCTGCTGGGCGGGGTCGGCGGTGAAGACGGTGTCCGGGCCGAGTTCGGGGACCAGGTAGTGGTAGTTGGTGTCGAACCACTTGGTCATCTCCAGCGGCGGCACGTCCTGGGTCCCGCGGGCCATCGCGAAGTACCCGTCGAGGGCGTCGGCGGCGACCGCGGCCCGGTGGCGGGCGGGGACCGCGCCGACCATGACGGTGGTGTCCAGCACGTGGTCGTAGAACGAGAAGTCCCCGGTGGGCACTTCGGTGATGCCGGCGGCGGTGAGCTGCTGCCAGTTGGCGCGGCGCAGTCCGGCGGCGGTGGCGCGGAGGGCGCCGGCGTCGACGCGGCCCTTCCAGTAGCCCTCGATCGCCTTCTTGAGCTCACGGTTCGGGCCCTGGCGGGGGTAGCCGTGGACGGTGGCACCTGCTGCCGCGGCTGCGGACTTGGTGGTCACGGAGATCTCCTTCGCGAGATGGATCCCTGAGATCCCGATGCGGAACGCAGGCGCGAAGGGGTACCGGAAACGGACGGCGGCGACCCGCCGGGCCGGCCGTTCTCGTTGTGTACGCCGACCCGCCCACGAGGTCACCGGGATGTCCGCGCACGGAATCGTCCGTGTGCGGGCAACGGGCAGGTCTTCGGACTCGCGGGCACGCCGGCCTCCGAAGAGGCGGACACCTACTGGCCGTCGCTTCCCAGGACCGGTTCCGGTCCCAGTGCGTATGACGGCGGTCGTTCCCGCTCACCGCTGCGGGGCAGTCCCGGATTCCCACCGGGTTCCCTCTTACGACGCTTCCCGCCTGGAGGACGGGGCGAACCAGCTGCACCGGCCAGCCTAGGCCGAACGCCCGCTGAGCGACGACTTCCGTCCACCATCCGGACGCACATACGAGACGGGCCGCACATGGGCCCGCACCCCGCTCGCGATGCGGGCCCACCCAGTCGCACCGCGGCTGCTACCAGGACGACTTGGTGACTCCGGCAGGAGTCCCGCGTGCGCCTGCTCCCGCATGCGGACGCGCGACAGCCCGAATCGCAATACCCCTACAGCCCGACCATCCAAGGAACACTCATGGCCCGCCGCCGGGATCACCTCCATCGACCACAAGGACACCGACCCGCCAAGGAGCCGGCTCGCCGGCCGCCAATCCGGCCTCGCCCGGGGGCCAGAACCGGGACAGGGACGACTCCTTGAACGGCTGCGGGCTGACAGTGAGATCGCCGGCAAGCGGCCGGTCGAGGACGAGGACCAGGAGCAGGCTGAAGCTGATCAGTGCACACGTCGAGGGCGCGACCGACTCCGAAACGGCGTTCGCGTTCATCGCCGCCGAGATCCGGCGGGTGGGCGACACCACCGACGGCATCATCTCGGCGGTGCGCCGGATGGCCGCCGAAATCCCGATCTTCTCGCTCACTTCGTGCTCGCCAAGCCGCGCCGCCTGTGGGCGCTGCGCTACCCGGCCAACTGCGAGCTGTGGGTGCTGGGCCCCGACGGCGGGGGGTTCGGCAGCCGCCGACGGGGCGCCCGCCCGCTGTACCACCGCGCGGACGACAGCGGGGTCGCCGACGGGGACGCGGAGATCCCCGCCTGGGTCGTCGCGAGCGAGCGGCTGGACGCCGACCCGGACTGGCGGCTGCTCGACCCCGGGGAACTGCTGGTCATCGCCGACGGCAAGGCCGTCTCCCATCACCCCTTCGACCTGCCCGCCCACCACCTCACCCTGGACGACCTGCGCGGCGTCGAGGTCGGCGCCGACTTCCGCGACGAGGACCTCTGAGAGGCGTAGCAGCTCCTGCCCGTGCGGGCGGCGGTCGTCCGCCGCCCGCACCCGCCGACCACCCGGAAGGACCGTCCCATGCGAGAACACCGCACGACCGAGCAGGACTTCGACTTCCACGGTCCCGCGCTGGACACCGTCTTCGACACCTACAGGGACCTGCGCGAACGGTGCCCCGTGGGACGCAGCGACCGGTACGGGGGTTCTGGTTCCTCACCCGGGCCCAGGACATCTTCGCGGCCGCGCACGACCCGCGGACCTTCTCCGTCGCACCCTCGATGCTGCTTCCCTCGTTCGGAACCGACGTGCCGCTGATCCCGGTCGACATCGATCCCCCCGACCACGCCGCACAGCGCGGCACCTCGCGACGGAGGTCGCCGCGCGGGAGGTGGCAGACGTCTCGCACGCGTTCGCGAGGCCGATGTCGACGACCGTCTTCAGCCGCCTGGCCGGGTTCCCCGAAAGGGACTGGCCCCTGTTCGACCGATGGATCGACGACATCGTCTACCGGCGTGCCGCCGACCCGCAGCGCGCCCGTGCCGCAGGCCGCGAAGTGATGGACCACTTCGACGCGCTGCTCGGATCCCGACGTGACGACCCGGGGGCAGACGACCTGATCCACCACCTCTTGACCGCCGAGATCGATGGCCGCAAGCTGACGCACGACGAGTTGCTGTCCTCCTGCTACCCGACGCCATCGTCCTGGACCGCCGGGACAACCGACATCTCGCCTTCGGCGTCGGCATCCACCGGTGCGCCGCCTCCAACCTCGGGCGCCGCGAACTGGTCGTCGCCCTACAGGAGTTCCTCGCCGCCGTCCCGGACTTCTCCCCCACCGACCCGGCCGAACCGTGGCACGGCCTGGGCCCGCTCACCCTCCGGATCGGACGGTGAGCGCGATGTACCGGATCGCCCTGTGGCATGCAGTGGCGAACTGCCCCGAACGGGCCTTCCAGGTGACGGAGGAGTGACAGGTCCACAGCCATCACCGTCCCGCTGATCGCCGTAGCCCTGGACGACGGCCTCCTCGGACCGCGCATGCCGGACGGCAGCCCCCTCACTCTCGCACGCCGACCCGGGTCGCGCTGGTAGGGCTGGATGAAGCCGGGTTGCGGCGCGCGACCCGTGCCGCCGACAGGAGCCGCGGTACGGGTACGTCAACAGCGGGGCCGCACCGAACCGCACCCGTCAGGGGGAATCGCCCGCCCTGGCGGGTGGGGTGCGAGGCCGGTTGACCCCGGCCGCCAGGACGGGTCCGTCCGCGGAGCCGTACCCGATGGCATCCCGGGCCTGCTCGTCTCCACGCGTTCGATCGTCTACAGTGCAGTAGACCGTCTACTTGGCTGTAGTCGACGGGGCCCCTTCGGGACGTCCCCCGTTTCCGAACCAGTGAGAGGCCGACCTGATCCATGGCCACGTCCGCTTCCGCCGCCCTCGCGGTGAATCTCCTCGACGCCCATTCACTCCTTGCGACGTTCGGTGTGATCGGCATCGCGGTGGTGATGTTCGCCGAGACCGGCCTGCTGGTCGGCTTCTTCCTGCCCGGTGACTCCCTGCTGTTCACCGCGGGCCTGCTGTGCGCGGGAACGGCCGGCGGAGACGCGAAGCTGTCCCTGCCCGCGGTGCTCGCCGCCGCCGTGATCGGCGCGCTGGCCGGTGCCCAGTGCGGATACCTCATCGGCCGCCGGGCGGGCCCCGCCCTCCTTGCCCGCAGCCGCTCGAAGAAGCTCCACGAGGGCGCAGCGCGGGCCGAGGAACTCCTGGAGAAGTACGGCCACGCCAAGGCCATCGTGCTGGCCCGGTTCGTTCCGGTGGTCCGCACCGTCCTCAACCCCCTCGCCGGAGCGCTGAACATTCCGGGGCGCGTGTTCACGTTCTGGCAGGTCGCGGGTGGTCTGCTGTGGACGGTGGGGCTGGTCCTGGGCGGCTACGCCCTCGGTTCGTCCATCCCGAACGTCGACACGTACCTCCTGCCGATCGTCGCCCTGATCGTGGCGGTCTCGCTGCTGCCCGTGGCGATCGAACTCCTCCGCTCCCGCCGGGGCGGCAAGCACCAGAACGGAACGGCACAGTGACCTCCGGCCACAACGGCTCCGGCGTCGACGGCAACGCCTACATCGACGTCACCGACCTCGCCCACCGGACCCCGGGCTGGCTCAACGACGCCATCGCCGTCTGGTCCCTCTACGGCCTGTCGCTGTTCGCCGTGCTGATGCTCGCGGCGTGGTGGGGAGCCCGCCGGACCGGTTCGCCGTCGGCCGTCACCGCCCTCGCGGTCCCGCTGATCACACTCGTGGGGTTCGGCGCCGACCTGCTGCTGAAACTCGTCTTCCGTGAGGACCGGCCCTGCCGGAGCATCCATGTGGCCGTGCTCGAAGCCTGCCCCGCGCCCGGGGACTGGTCCTTCCCCAGCAACCACGCCGCCATCGCCTCCGCAGCCGCCGTCGCCCTGCTCTTCGTCTCCCGTCGCCTGGGGGCCGTCGCCGTGGTGGCCGCGGTGCTGATGGCCGCCTCACGGGTATGGGTCGGGGTGCACTACCCCCACGACGTCCTCGCGGGACTCGCCGTCGGGGCCCTCGTCGCCGCCGCCGCCGGCCGGGCCGTCAAGCGGCGGCAGAGCGCGCTGGCCGACCGCCTCGGCCAGGGACGCCTCCGGCCACTGCTGACCGCCCCGTGAATCGTCCCCGCACGGCTGGACCCGCCGACCCGGCCGCCGGCCGCCGGGTGGGCTGGGTGGCCGTGTCGGCCTTCGTGCTCCTGGCCGCCCTCACGCTGTGGGTGACGCGAGCTTCCGGGCACCTCCTGCCGGCCGACGCGAGCCTGCACTCCTGGTCCGTGGCGCATCGCCCGGCCCCGGCGGCGGCCGCGGCCCGTACGGTCACCGATACGGGGACCGGTGTCGTCCCCTACGCCGCGCTGTTCCTGGTCGGCATGTACGCGGGGCGTACCGCTCGCCAGAGGTGCGCCCTCGCAGCTGCTCTGATGGTGTGCCTCGGCGCGGGGCAGGCCCTTCGGTACGCGGCCATGTCAGTGGTCGCGCGTCGGCGCCCGCCGGTCGGCGACTGGGCCGCTCACGCCTCGGGCTGGTCCTTCCCCTCGGGCCACACCACCACGGCCGCGATGACCGCGGCCCTGGCCATCGCGGCGCTGTCGCTCGGCAGCCGGGGGGCTCCGCGCTTCGCCGTCTGCCTCATCGGGCTGTGGGGGGCGGCGGTGGGGGTCTCGCGCGTGTACCTCGGCGTCCACTGGTTCACGGACGTGCTGGCGGGCTGGCTGCTCGCCGTCGGGTGGGTGTGTCTCGGCGTCTGGGCGTACCTGCGCCGGGCTCCGGCCGTGGGCCGCGAGGAGGCGTGACGTGGACAGGCGCATTCTCGTGGTCGAGGACGACCACCCCTTGCGGAGCGTGATCCTGCGGGGTTTGCGGGAAGAGGGCTTCGACCCGGTGCCCGCACCTGACGGGGCCACCGCCCTACGGCTGGCGCGCGACCGCTTCGACGCGGTCGTGCTGGACGTCGGCCTCCCCGACGCCGACGGCAGGGACGTCTGCCAGGCCCTGCGGGCCTCGGGCTTCACCGCGCCGGTGATCTTCCTGACCGCGCACCACCACCTCACGGACCGCTTGGCGGGCTTCTCCGCCGGCGGGGACGACTACCTCGCCAAGCCCTTTCATCTCGTCGAACTCGCGGCCCGGCTGCGAGCCGCCCTGAAGAGGGCCGGCCCACCGGCTGCCGCGGCAGCGGGCGGCGTCGTCCTGGATCCGGCACGGTTCACCTGTACCGCCGCCGGTGGCCCCGTCGACCTCACCCCGACCGAGTTCCGGCTGCTGGCCGCGCTCCTCGCCGCGGGCGGCGCCCTCGTCTCCCGCCGCGAACTGCTGAGGGCCGGCTGGCCCGAAGGAGCGCAGGTCAGTGAGAACACCCTCGACCAGTATCTGAGCCGGCTGCGCCGCAAACTGCGCACGGCCGGCAGCGAGCGAACGATCACGACCAGCCGAGGGATCGGACACCGTCTGACATGACGGAACGCTCCTCGGCCGGGCGCCGGCCGCTGACTCTGCGCAGCCGGCTCTCGCTGATCGCCGTTTCCGTAGCGGCCCTGCTGATGGCCGTCCTCATCGTCGCGTTCAACGCCGTCGTCCGCCACCAGCTGGACCAGCGGGCGGACGACCACCTGCGCACCAGGGCGGCCGCGGTCGCCTCGACGGTGGACACCGACGGCCGCAAGGCCCGTGTCGTGGAAGTCCCCAACGACGACGCGCTGGACTCCGACGTGTGGATCTACGCAGGCACGGAGCGGCTCGAGTCCCCTCCCGCCGCAGCCGACGACGGGCCCGTGAACCAGGTCGCCGACTCCCTCGCCGCCGGCCGGCATCCGCGCTGCGTCACCGTCTCCGGCCACGCCCCCGTACGGCTGTGCGCGTCGCCCGTCACGGGGAGCGCGCCCGCCACGGTGGTCGCCGCCGTCAGTCTCGTCCCGTACCGGACCTCGGCGGACACCGTCCTGCACGCCACCCTGGCCCTCGGCGCCGTCATGCTCGTCCTGACCTACGCCCTGACCCGTGTCGCGGTACGCCGTGCCCTACGCCCCGTGCAGGCCATGACCGAACAGGCCGCCGCATGGAGCACGAAGCCCGGCAGCGACCGGTTCGGTACCGCCGGGCGCCCTGCGGAGCTCGCCGCGCTCGCCACGTCCCTGGACGCGCTCCTCGACAGGATCCGGGCCGGACTCCTCCATGAGCGGCAGCTGACGCGGGAGCTCTCCCACGAACTGCGGAACCCGCTCGCCCGCATCGTGGCCGAGCTCGACTGGTGGCGGATCCGCCCCCGCTCGTCGGAAGAAACCCGGAGCTCACTCGCGGTGGTCGACGATGCGGCGTCGTCCATGAGAACGATCTGCGACACCCTCCTGGACGAAGCCCAAGGCGCAGCTTCGACCCACCGGGGCCCGGCGGACGTGCACGCCGTCCTGGTCCGGCTGGCCGGTTCGAGCGCTACACCGCCGGCTGTCACCCTCAGGGTCGCACCACCGACCGGACGGCTCCTGGCCGCGGCACCGGCGGCGGTCGTGGAACGAGCGGTCAGCCCGCTGGTGGACAACGCCCTGCGCTACGCGCGCTCCCAGGTCGCCGTCGCCGCCTGCCCGGACGGAGCGGGTATCCGTATCGAGGTGACGGACGACGGCCCGGGTGTTCCCGCGTGGTTCGCCCCGGAACTTTTCCACCCGGGGCGGAGGGCCGAGGCCGGCGACGGGCACTCAGGAGCGGGCCTGGGGCTGTCACTCGCGCGGCGCCTGGCCCGCTCCGCCGATGGCGACGTCCACCACGACGCGTCACACCGCGACGGGACCCGCTTCGTGGTCACCCTGCCGACTGCCTGACGGGCCGGCCCGTCGACCGCGTCACCGGCGGCGGCCCCGAAGCCCGTCGTCATCCTGTGGCGTCACTCCCAGCGGCCGCGCGCAGCGCCGAACCCTTTCTTCAGCCTTCGGCCGGAGAGCCATTACCCTGTCTACAGCACAGTAGTCAACCTGCGTCGATGCAGGGATCGCACCGGTCCAGGGGGCCCCATGTCCGACGAAGGCGAGCGCCGGCCCGCGGGGGAGCTCGAGTCCAGCGTCCTCGCCGCACTGTGGGCGGCCGGGACGGCGCAGTCGGCCGCCCAGGTCAGAGCGGCCCTCCCGCAGGACCTGGCACGCACCACGGTCGCGACGCTCCTGGGGCGGCTGCACGACAAGGGACTGGTGGGGCGCCGGCCCGGCGGCCGCGGCTTCGTCTATTTCGCCGTTCAGGACACACACGGCCTCGCCGCTCGCCGGATGCACCGCGAACTCGACGGAGGCAGCGACCGGAGCATGGTGCTGGCGCGATTCGTCGAGGGCCTCGATCCGGACGATGAGGCCGAGCTGCTTCGCCTGCTGCAGGAGGACCGGCCGTGATCACGCTGCTGGTGGTCCCCCTGGTGCTGCCGTGGCTCCTGCCGGCCCTCGCACGGCGCACGGCCGAGCGGGTGCGCCCGGACATCGCCCTGTGGGCGGTGGCCACCAGCACGGCGGCGCTGGCGCTCGGGGTCGCCGCCTGCCTGGGCACCCTGCTGCTCCCGCTCGTCCTGCGCCTTCCGGTACTCGCCGACTTCGCCCATCTGCTCCGGCCCGTCCAGGCGGGTCCGGCAGCACTCGTGTTCTGCGCCTCGATGCTGGCGGGCGGCGCGATCGCCGTGAGCGTGACCGCGGGCGCCCGCGGCGCGAGGGCGGAGCTGAAGCGGCTGCGCGCGGTCCGGAAGCTGGTCGCGGGGATGCCGGAGGCCGGGGGCCTGTGTGTGGTCGACGACGAGCGTCCGGACGCTTTCGCGCTGCCGGGCTGGATGCGCCGGTCGGATCGGATCGTGGTCACCGCCGGCATGCTCCGGGCTCTGGACCCGGGTGAGCGGGAAGCGCTCCTGGGGCACGAGCGTGCCCACCTGTCGGGCCGCCATCACCTGTTCCTGTCCGTCGCGCAGCTCGCCGGCTGGTGCCATCCGGCCCTGGCCGCCGTCGTTCCGGTCGTCTCCTACACGGCTGAACGCGCAGCCGACGAAGCCGCCGCGCGCGCGTGCGGGGACCGGCGACTGGCCGCCCGCGCCGTCGGGCGGGCCGCACTCGCAGCGGCGTCCCTCCGCAGCGGCTTGCAGGCGCCCACGGCTGCGGCCCGCGGCACCACCGGGCCGGTGCCCGCACGGGTCAAGGCGCTTCTCGCGCAGGCTCCGGTGCGGCGCGTCGTGCCGGCCCTGCTGGCCATGGCCCTGCTCTGCACGGCTGCGGGTGCGTCCTCTCTCGGCGGGGCCGTGTGGCTGCACCGCGGGGTGGAAGTGGCGCAGGGCGAACACCCCGCCGACTGAGCACGGACTGGCGCCTCCTTTCAAGGTCAGGACAGCCGAGACCCTGCCCAAGGCGAAGGGAGGGAGCACGACGAACCTCCCGGCTATTCCGGGGTCGTGCCGTGCGCCCCTCCGCCGCGGGCCCGGGCGCGGAAGTGGCCGTAGGCCATGAAGGTGAAGAGGACCGCCAAGAGCACCGCTGAGGAGCCGGCGGTGCCCAGGTCGAGGCCTCCCTTGGCGGTGGGCTTGGTGAGGTAGTCGCCCGCGGTGGCGCCGAAGGGGCGGGTGAGGACGAAGGCGATCCAGAAGAGGACGACGTTGGGAACGAACGGCACACGGATCAGGGCGACAAGGACGAGGAGGACGCCGGTGATCAGCAGGACGCTGCCCATGTAACCGAGTCCGGAGCTGTCGGAGAGGAAGTCGCCCATCGATGTGCCCAGGGTGTTCGAGACGAGGATCGCCGACCAGAACAGCGCCTCACCTCGGAAGGTCACGATGTCGCGGATGACGAAGGTCTGGCCGGTGGACTTCCAGGCGACGAAGATGGCGATGAGCAGGGAGACGAGGATGGCCGCGCCGGTGGGATAGCCGAGTCCCAGGCCTTGTGGTCCCCACCCCAGGGCAGTGGTGCCCTTCGCGAGGTACTCGGAGCTGGCGTCGCGGTTCATGAAGTCCGACACGGTGGTGCCGACCATGCTCGTGGAGACGATGACGGGCCAGTAGAAGAACGGGTTGTAGTGCTTCGCCCGCAGCTGCACCAGCAGGGTCACCACGAACAGGAGGAACAGGGCGATCGTCGTGAGGAAGTAGCCCAGGCGCAGGGTCTGCGCGAACAGGTCTCCGGCGGTCTCGCCCAGGGTGGTGGCGGCGATCTTCATGATCCAGAAGGCGAGAGTGACCTCCGGCAGCTTCCGTACGACGTACCGGGCCGCGTTCCCTCCCCCCGGGGACGGCGGGCGCGGTGAGAGATGAAGACGTCCTTCGTGCATCGCCCACCGCTTGCGGAGTCGCCCTGCGACCTCCGGGTCCCGCGTGGTGACCACGAGGGCCGCTCCCGCCTCGTCCGCAGCCGCGAAGAGTAGGTCCATGACCCGCCGCCCCGCTGCGCGGTCGAGGTCGCCGGTGGGATCGTCCGCCAGGATCAGGCGCGGAGCGGTGGCCAGGGTGCGGGCGATGGCGACCTGCTTGGCCTGGCCGCCGGAGAGTTCGGCGGGCATCTTGTGGGCGAGTTCGGCAGCTGCCACGACCGTGAGGCAGTGCAGCGCCCTCAGGCGCGCGGATTCCTCGGGAACACCGGCCAGGACCAGGGGCAGCGCGGCGTTCTCCGCCACGTTCAGCGTCGGCACGAGGGTGGGTCCCGCGAGCACGACTCCGACCTTCCCGTGGGCCGGTACGCGGGGAAGCCCCGGCCAGCTGATCTCGCCGGCCGTGGGCTGGACGACGTCCGCCATGAGGTGGAGCAGGGTGGACTTGCCTGATCCCGAGGGGCCTGTGATGGCTATCCGGTCGCCGGCGTGGACCTCGCACGTGGCACTGTTCACGGCGCCCGGCGCGGTCGGCTCGCTGCCGTGGGTGCGGGCCGCTTCCCGGCAGCGCAGGAGCAGGGTGCCGCCGGTGGTCACGGCAGGCTCCCGCGACGTCCCGGCCGGCCGGTCCGCCAGGCGGGCACGCGGGCAGGAAGGGCGGTACGTCGCATGATCATGGCGCCTTTCCGGAGACGAGGCGGACGGCAGGTCTCCTCCGACGCTAGGCAGTGGCTGGTCAGCGTCCGGCACGCTACCGGTGAGACGACGGTAAACCCCCAGCTGACGCGCCCCCGGCAGGTGCTCCTCCCACCGGCTGCCGGCCCCGGCGCACGGGCATGCGCCGGGGCGTCCGCGGTCCCTCAGGCCGCTCCGCCGAGGGAGGTGAGGAGCGTCTTGAGCGCGTCGGCCTCGGTGGCCTTGTCGGGGTGCGGGGCGCGCACGGCTCTCAGGACCTGGTCGATCTGGCCGTCGAGGAAGTCCCACGCCTTCGCGCTCTTGGGCTCAAGGGTGGACTGGTCGTCGTCCCACGCGGTCTCCAGGTCGGTGACGCGGCTGGTCGCGGCGCGCTGGTCACCCGAGTCGACCTTCGCCAGGGTGTCGGCGGTGATGGTCCGGAACTCGGCGATATCGGCCGGTGGGAACGGTGCCGTCGCCTCCTGCGGGGTGAGGTGACCGGCGACGGCCGCGGGGGTGTCCGCTTCTTCGCCCGCAGCGGCGTGCGGCTGGTGGTTCGCCCAGGTGAGCAGTGCGGTGGCCGCGACGGCTACGACGGCGTAGTAGGCCAGCATCGCCCGCTCACGTGCCGGGCTCGGTGTCCGCGGGGCACGGGCGGGTTCCTGGGCCTCGATGACGTCCCTGCGGCTGAGCGTGAGGTACACGACCGTGGCGAGGATGGCGACCAGGAAGATCACGCTGGTCAGTGCGGTGCCCAGGCCCAGGCCGTCGCCGCCGGGTGATCCGAGCCAGTCGCCGAGGTTGGCGCCGAGCGGGCGGGTGAGGATGTACGCCAGCCAGAAGGAGAGCACGGCGTTGGCGCCGAGGCGCCGGCCGACGACGATCGCGGCGATCAGGCCGAGCGGCAGGAGCACGGAGACGCCCGCGGTCCAACCGGTGAGTTCGAGGGTCCAGTCCCCGGTGGCGGTGCCGAGCGCGAAGGTGACCAGGACCGCGAGCCAGTAGAAGCGCTCGCGGGGCCGGGTGGTGATGCCGTGGACCGACAGGGTCCCCTCTCGGACGTACCAGACGCCGAAGACCAGGGCGAGCACGCCGGCGAAGACGCCGCTGCTCAGGGCGAGGGGCACTCCCTGGCTGTCGGTGAGGAGGTCGGTGTAGAGGGTGCCGGTCACACTGACCACCACGACGGTGAGCCAGTACACGAACGGGACGTAGCGTGAGGTGCTGAACTGCCAGGCCAAAACGGCCGCCAGGGTGCCGGTGAAGATCAGTGCGGTGTTGAACAGGCCGACACCGAGGTTCATGTTGATCCAGTCGGCGAAGCTCTCGCCCACCGTGGTGCACAGGATCTTGATGACCCAGAACCAGATCGTGACCTCGGGCACCTTGTTCAGCATCCGCCCGGCAGGCGTCCCCGGGCTCTCGGCGGCTCGGACCTGGTCTCCTGGGTGGGCGGCTGCCTCTGGAGCCGTGGGGCTCCCTGACGTTTCGTAGGTCATGCGGCCCGACTGTGCCATCGGGAACCTGAACGCATCCTGACTGTCCCACCGGCCGCCGGATCGTGACGACAGAGCGATGCCCCTGTCCCCGGACTCGGTGCTGCACACGACCGGGTACGGGGACAGGGGCCGGGGTCAGGACGAGGACCGTGTCGCGCTACGGTCGGCCGCGCTCAGCCACAGCACGACGGCGACGATGATCACGGCGAGGACCAGGCTGACCGGCCCGGTGCCCAGCCCGAGGCCGCCGCGCTCGGCGCCGACGCCGGCCCAGTCCGCGAAGGAGGCACCGAGGGGGCGGGTGAGCACGTACGCCCACCAGAAGCCGAGCACGGGCGGGAGGGCGAACAAGCGGTGGGCAAGAGCCGGCAGGGCGATCAGGGCGGCGAAAAGCAGTCCCGACGGCAGGTACCCCCAGCCCAGGGTCGCCGCGGTCAGGTCGCCGACGGCCGTGCCGAGGGCGAAGGTGGCCATGACCACGGTCCAGTAGAAGGCCTCGCGGCGTCCGCCGGCCACGGTCTCGACTGCGAGGGTGCCCTCGGTCCGCTGCCAGACGATGAAGACCAGGCTCAGGGCCAGGGCGAACGCCGACGCGGACACCGCGTACGGCACGCCCAGGGCGACGTGCGCGACGTCGGCGGCCATGGTCCCGAAGACGCTGACCATGACCACGGCGGACCAGTAGACGGCCGGGACGTAGCGGCGCGTGCGGGCCTGTGCGACCAGGGCGGCGGCCAGCAGGAGGCCGGCGCCGGCGACCGCGGGGACGGGCCCGAGGGTACGTGCGAGGTAGTCGGAGGTGGTCTCGCCCATGCCGGTGGTGAGGATCTTGACGATCCAGAACGCGGCGGTCACCTCGGGGACCTTGCTCACCGCTGAGCGAGCGGCCTGGGTGCGGGCGCGGCGGTGCGCCCGGGGGGTTGTCGTGGCGCCCAAGACGGCGGCACTCCTTTCTGCGCGGCGCGGCGGGGCCGCGCCGCTCGATCGGTCCGGTTCAGCCGCCCAGAACGGTGTTGCCCGTCAGCGTGCCGCTGGTGCCGTCGACGGTCACCGCGTGCCGCACGCCGTCGGGTCCGACGACGACGATCCGCCAGGCGCGGCCGCCGCCCTGCTCCGCGACCGGTGCCAGCGACTCGACCTTGCCGTCGTTGACCGCCGTGGCGGCCTTGTTCACGGCGTCAGCCGCGGAGAGCGAAGGCAGCGGGGCCGGCGCACCGTTGGTCGCGGGGCCGCGCACATCGTCGTCGGCACGCGCGCCGCGCTCACCGTCCCGGTGTCGGCCGTCGCGTCCCTCGTGGCCGTCGCGTCCCTCGTGGCCCTCACGGCCCTCACGGCCCTCACGGCCCTCGGAGTCCTCGCGCGAGTCGTCGCTCCGCTCGTGGTCTCCGGCCGCCACCTTGTGCTCGCCGCGTCCTTCTTCCTCGTGATGGTGGATGGCCGCCGCAGCCGCGCCGCCGCCGAGCACCACGACCGCCGCGGCACCGGCCGCGGCCCATCGCGCTCTGCGGCTGCGGAGCCGGCCCTTGCGGGCGGGCTTCCGCGCCGCGGTGTCGGAACCCCCCTCGCGCGGCTCGTCGCCACCCATGTACCGGCCCTCGGATTCACTCACTGTGACCACCCCTTGCCTCTTGGCGCGGTCCGGGGCCCTGCGCCCGGACGTCGCGGCACAGCATCGTCGGGGCCCGCTGAAGGGTTGCTGAAGACCTGAAGGTCCCTTCAGGTCGGCGACTGCGCGGCGTGCCACTCTTGGGGTATGCGTGTACTGGTGGTGGAGGACGAGCGCCGGATGGCCTTGGCGCTTCAGCACGGGCTGACCGCCGAGGGTTTCAGCGTGGACGTCGCCCACGACGGCCTGTCCGGGTTCGCCAAGGCCACCGACCGCACCTACGACGTCGTGGTGCTCGACATCATGCTGCCCGGCCTCAACGGCTACCGTGTGTGCTCGCGTCTACGGGCCTGCGGCAGCAGCGTCGGCATCCTCATGCTGACCGCCAAGGACGGCGAGTGGGACGAGGCCGAGGCTCTCGACACCGGCGCCGACGACTACCTCTCCAAACCGTTCTCCTTCGTCGTGCTCGTCGCCCGTCTGCGGGCACTGGCACGCCGGATCGGCAGCCGGGCCCCGCAGCGCACGGTCCTGGGCGACCTGGTCGTCGACTCCGCCGCCCGCACCTGCAGCCGCGGTGGCGTGCACATACCGCTCACCCCGAGGGAGTTCGCCGTCCTGGACCACCTGGCCCGGCGAGCCGGTGAGGCCGTCTCCAAGCGCGACATCCTGGACGAGGTCTGGGACGGCAACACCGACAGCGACCCCAACACCGTGGAAGTCCACGTGAGCGCCCTGCGCCGCAAGATCGACGCCCCGTTCGGGCGGGCCGCGGTGCAGACCGTCCGAGGCGCCGGATACCGGCTGGCGGCCGACGGTGGCTGAGGCACGCACGGTCACGCCCGAACCCCGGCGCCGCGGTGCCCTCCGCTCCGCACGCGGCCGGGCCGGTGCGTTTCTGCGTCCCCCGGCCGGTCGCCCCGGGACGGCCGCGCTGCTCCGACGGCTGGCGCCGCGCTCGGTCCGTACCCGTACCACCCTCGCCGCGTGTGTCAGCGTCGCGGTCGTCATGCTGGCCGCATCCGCCGTCGTCCAGATGCTGTTGCGCGTCAACCTGGAACGGACCGTCGAAGCCGGGGCACGCGAGGAGACCCGGGCCGTTTCACGCCTCGCCGCCACCGGTCAGCTCACTCCTCAGCTTCCGCTCGGTCCCGGAACCGACTTCATCCAGGTCGTCGACGCCCACGGAAGGGTGGTCGCGCAGAGCCAGAACCTCAACGGTCGCCCCGCGCTCACCCCTACCGGCACCCACGAGGGTCGCAGGACGTACAACCTCGACGCCCTCGGCGAGGAGCACGACCAGCGCATCACGACCGTCACCACCGCCACCCCCACCGGGCCGGTGACCATCCACGTCGGCGCTTCACTGCGCACGGCCGACACGGCCGAGGACATCACCACGGCGGCGCTCACGGCCCTGAGCCTCTTGTTGCTCCTCACCGTCGGCGTCCTGACCTGGCGGACGACCGGCCGGGCGCTGCGGCCCGTCGAAGCCATCCGGGCCGAGGTCGCCGCGATCAGTGACCGCGGCCTGGACCGCCGGGTGCCCGCTCCGGGCGGCGACGACGAGATCGCGCGCCTGGCCGAGACCATGAACGCCATGCTGGAACGGCTGGAGGCCGCGGGGAGCCGGCAGCGCAGGTTCATCGCCGATGCCTCACATGAGCTCCGCAGCCCGCTCGCCGTGCTCCGGACCCAGCTGGAGGTGGCACACGGCCATCCCGATCCGACGGTGCGCGACACCCTGATGGAAGGCGCCCTCCAGGACACCGAACGCCTCCAGGCGCTCTCCGCCGACCTGCTGCTGCTCGCCCGCCTCGACGCCACCGGCCACAACCGGCCCGGCGAACCGGTCGACCTCACCGAACTCGTCCCCGCCGTCGTGGCGGCACGCCCGACGGACCCGCATGAGACCGCCCTCCACACGGCCGGCGACGTCATCGTCTCCGGCAACGCCCTGTGGCTCGGCCGCCTCCTGACCAATCTGCTGGACAACGCCCAGCGGCACGCCCGGAACTCCGTCACCGTACGGATCGCCGCGGACCCGGTGACCGGCGACGCCGTCCTGGACGTGTCGAACGACGGCCTCCCGATCGCCCCCGCCGACCGTGAGAAGATCTTCGAGCGGTTCACGCGCCTCGACGACGCGAGGAGCCGCGACGACGGTGGCACCGGCCTCGGCCTGTCCATCGCCCTGGACATCGCGGCTCTGCACGGCGGCACGATCACCGTCGAGGACACCTCGGACGGCGTCACCTTCCGCACCCGCCTCGCCGCTCGCTGACCGCACCCGCTTGACCGGTCGCAGACCCTTTTGCCCGTGCCCTTCTTCGGCGTTCGCAGAAGCTCACCGCGAACCGGATCACGGCTGTTCGCGCACGGGCAGCAGCAGCGTGAAGCGGGTCGGGGCGGTCGAGGCCAGCGAGAGGCGGCCGCCGGTCGCGGCGGCGAGTCGTCGTGCCAGAGCCAAGCCGATGCCGGAGCCGTCGCCGACACCCCGCTCGAAGATCACCCGGGGGTCCAGGTCCGCGGTTCCTTCGTCGGCGACGTCCAGGGCGAGGGCCGTCCCCAGATCGCGCACGGTCAGGGTGACGGTTCCCCTGCCGTGCCGGCGGGCGTTGTCCAGGAGGATGTCGACGACCTGTTCGACCGTACGGCCCGGCACCTCCAGCCCGCCCGCCTGGGGTTCCCAGGTCGTGGTCAGGCGGCGGCCGTCTTCGGCGAAGGCACCGTGCCAGCGGCGTTCAGCGGCCGACAGGACCTCCGCGGCCGGCTGCTGCTGAACCGTCGGAAGCGGACCCGCGCCCGACCTCGCGAGTCTCAGGACCTCTTCGATGGTGTGGTCCAGATGCCTGGAGCGTTCCGCCGCCTCGGCGAGCGCGGCCCGCGGGTCCGCGTCCGGATCGGCCAAGGCGGCTTCCAGCCCCAGCTGCATCCCGGCCAACGGGGTGCGCAGCTGGTGGGAGGCATCGGCCGTGAAATTGCGGGCGTGTTCGAGGAGCTGTGCCAGGCGGTCGACCATCGTGTTGTGGGCACGTGCCACCTCGTCGATCTCGGCGATCGTGCTCGGCTCCGCTCGCGCGGTGAGGTCTCCGTCGGCGACGGCGAGCGAGGTACCGGCGAGGGCCTCCAGGGGTGCGGCGAGCACGGACGCCTGTCTGCGGGCGACGATGACCGCCGCGCCGAGCGCCACCAGGCAGAGGCCCAGCAGGGCGGCCCAGCCCCACAGGACCCGCGCCCACACGGTGCGTGCGCGCGTCGAAGCGCGGATCACTCCGATGACCTGCTCACCGCTGGAGACCGGCACCGCGACGATCAGTTCACCCCCGGACCGGCTCTGGTTCACTCCCCCGGCCAGTGCATGGCCGACCGTTTCCCCGCCGTGGGCCGGCCCCGCCCCGGCGCGCAGCGTTCCCGTCCTGTCGTAGAGGGCGAGTTTCTCGCCGGGGCGCGCCGCGTGCAGTTCGACCGGGTCCCCCGTCGCGAACTCGGGTCCCACCCGGGCGACGGCGGCCATGGCGTCCCGTTCCAGCTCTCCGCCTTCGTCGGCGAAGAACGCGTAGCGGACGGCCACCGCCAGCGGCACGGCGAGCAGGACCAGGGCGACGGTCGCGGCCACCAGGGCCACGCGGACCACGCGTGCTCTCATGGCGCCCATCATGCGGGCGAGGAGCGCGCTGCCGGCGCTTCCGGTGCGGCGGTTTTGCCGTCCTCTCACCGTGCGGGGGGCGGCCGCTCACCATCGTGGGCCTAGCGTCGCAGACAGAGCAGTCCGCCTCCTGCGAAGGAGCACGAGGACCATGCGACTCACCTACGTCCTTCCCGTGCCCGTGGTCGCGCTGACCGTTGCCGTGTCCGCTTTGGCGGGCTGCGGTTCCACGCACCCTCCCGCTGCTCCCCGAGCCGTCACCACCGTCACGGCACCGGCCCCCGCGGAGTCCAACCCGGCCGGCGACATCCCCGACAACCAGGCCTACGTCACCTACCGCTCCGCCCCCGGCTCGTTCACCCTTCAGGTGCCCGAGGGGTGGTCCCGCACGGAGGCGGCCAACGGGGACGTCACCTTCACCGACAAGCTGAACCGGATCGCGGTCCACACCGGCACGGCGGCAGCGCCCGCCACGGCGCAGAGCGTCAACGCGTCCGTCGTACCGGCACTGCGCGGGCAGATCTCCCACTTCACCGCGGGGACGACCACCCTGATCACCCGGCCCGCCGGCCCGGCGGTCCTCTCCACCTACCAGGGCGACGGCCCTGCGGACCCGGTGACTGGGAAGGCGGTACGGGACGCCTTCGAGAGGTACGCGTTCTTCCACGCCGGCCACGAGACCGTTCTCACCCTCTCGGGACCGGTCGGAGCCGACAACATCGACCCCTGGCGCACCGTCACGGACTCGCTGAGGTGGCGGTGATGAGCCAGGACGGCGGCACCGGGGCCGAGGTACTGACCGCCCACGACCTGTACCGCTTCTACCGTTCGGGCGTGGAGGAGACCCTCGCACTGCGGGGGGTCAGCCTGAGCTTGGGGCGCGGGGAGACGCTCGCCGTCATCGGCCCGTCCGGATCGGGGAAGTCCACCCTGCTGGCCTGCCTGGCCGGGTTGGACGAGCCTGACGGCGGCTACGTGTACGTGGGCGGGGAGCGGGTCAGCCACCTCCCGGAAGCGGCGCGGGCCCGGGTACGGGCCCGGCGCATCGGCGTGCTGCTCCAGTCCGGGAACCTCCTGCGCCACCTCGATCTGGCCGGCAACATCCGTCTGGCCCGCTCGGCGGCCCGCGCTCCCCGCCCCTCGTCCCACCGGCCCGACGCCGGAGAGCTCCTCGACCAGGTGGGTCTCGGCGCTCGTGGCCGGGCACTGGTCCGCGAGCTGGCCGGAGGAGAGCGGGCCCGCGCGGGTCTGGCCGTCGCCTTGGCCAACGATCCCGATGTCCTGCTCGCCGACGAGCCCACGGGCGAACTCGACGGCCCCACCGAACAACGGATCCTCGACCTGCTGCAGGACCGGGCCCGCCGCGGAGCCGGGGTCCTCCTGGTCACCCACAGCCGGCGGGCGGTCAGGATCGCCGACCGGGTCGTCGTCTTGCGCGACGGGAGGATCGGGCGGTGAACACCACCGACGTCCTGGTCCGGTGCGAGGCAGCCGCCCGCACCTACGGCACCGGAACAGCCGCCGTCGTCGCGGTCCACGGCGTCACCTGCGAGATCCGCGCGGGGGACCGCATCGCGATCACCGGTCCCTCCGGATCCGGCAAGTCCACCCTGCTCCACCTGCTGGCCGGCCTCGAAGCGCCGACCACCGGCCAGGTCACATGGCCCGGCCTGGCCGGGAAGCCCAGGCCCGACAGCGTGGGGATCGTCTTCCAGGGGCCGAGCCTGATCCCCGCCCTGGACGTCGTGGAGAACACGGCCCTCCCCCTGGTCCTCTGCGGGCAGTCGGAACGATCCGCCCGGCGCCGTGCCCTGGACTGTCTGGCCCTCGTAGCCGCCGCTCACCTCGCGGACAGGCTTCCCGAGGAGCTCTCCGGCGGGCAGGCGCAGCGGGTGGCCGTCGCCCGGGTACTGGCGGCAGCCCCCCGGCTCATCCTCGCGGACGAGCCGACGGGACAGCTCGACCGGGCCACGGGACGCCGCGTCGTCGCCGTACTCCTGGCCGCCGCGGACACCCTCGGCGCCGGCCTGGTCGTCACCACCCACGATCCGCGCGTCGCCCGGAGCCTGAGCCGGCAGTGGTCCATGCACGACGGACGCCTCCAGCCCGGCCTCGCCGAGGCCTTCTCACCCTCCGCACCGGCCACTGCGCAGGACGCCGAGCCGTGATCGGCAGCTGGGTCCGGGGGCTCCTGCTCCACCGGACAGGCCGTCTCGCCGCCACCGCCGCGGGCATCGCCCTCGCGGTCGCGCTCGTCGCCGCCCTCGGTTCCTTCCTGACCGCCTCGAAGTCCACCATGACGGACCGCGCGGTGCGCTCGGTGGCCGTCGACTGGCAGGCCGAGATCCAGCCCGGCGCCGACCCGCGCGCCGTCGTCGCGGCGATCCGGGCCGACCCGGGCGTCCGTGCCGGTGAGACGGTCGGCATGGTCCGCAGCACCGGGATGCAGACCACCACCGCGGGCAGCACCCGGAGCACCGGTCCGGGCGTCGTCCTGGGCCTTCCCGACGGCTACCGCCGGACCTTCCCGCTGGCGGTACGTCTGCTCACCGGGACCGGCGCCGGAGTGCTCCTCGCCCAGCAGACCGCGGCGAACCTGCACGCGGCACCGGGTGACACCGTCACCGTCCATCTGCCGGGCACCGCACCTGTCGCTGTGCCCGTGGCAGGGGTCGTGGACCTGCCACAGGCCGACTCCCTCTTCCAGAAGGTCGGCGCCCCGCCCCGGTCCCAGCCCTCCGCCCCGCCCGACAACGTCGTCATCGTCCCGCAAGACCTGTTCACACGACTGACCGAGCCGATGGCCGCCACGGACCCGACCGCCGTCACCACACAGATCCACATCGCCCGCGACGCACCTCTGCCGGCGGACCCGGCAGCCGCCTACACCGCCGTCACCGCTGCCGCGCGCAACCTGGAGGCCCGCACCTCCGGCGGCGTCGTCGTCGGAGACAACCTGGCCGCCACACTCGATGCCGCCCGCCAGGACGCCCTCTACTCCCAGGTCCTCTTCCTGTTCCTGGGGGTTCCCGGCTCTGTGCTCGCGGCGCTGTTGACCGCCGCCGTGGCAGGGGCGGGGGCGGATCGCAGACGCCAGGAACAGGCCCTTCTGCGTACCCGCGGCCTGTCACCTCGCCGAGTGGCCGCCCTGGCCGCATCCGAGGCGGCCGTTGTCGGCATCACCGGAGGCCTGCCGGGTATCGGGATCGCCGCGCTCGCCGGGCTGGCCGCCTTCGGCACCGCCTCCTTCGGAGTGAGCGCCGCCTCCGCCCTGACCTGGTCCTCCTCCGCCTTCCTGCTGGGCGTCGCCGTGGCCGAGGCAGCCGTCCTGCTGCCCGCCCTCCGGGACCTGAGGGCCACCACGATCGCACAGGCCCGGCGTGAGGTCCGGCGTGCCCGCTCCCCACGCTGGATGCGCTACGGCCTGGACTTCGTCCTCCTCGCCCTCTCCCTGCTGGTCTTCAGGGCAGCCGGGGCCAACCAGTACGCCCTCGTACTCGCCCCCGAAGGCGTGCCCAGCATCTCCGTGTCCTACTGGGCCTTCCTCGGGCCCGCCCTGCTGTGGCTCGGCGGCGCGCTGCTCCTGTGGCGCCTGACCTACCTCGCCCTCGCCCACGGCAGACCGGTCCTCTCCCGCCTCGCGAAGCCTCTGACGGGCACGCTCGCCGCCACCACGGCGGCCGGCATGTCGCGCAGGCGTCGGCCGCTGGCACACGCGGCCGTCCTGCTGGGCCTGGCCCTGGCCTTCGCCGTCTCCACCTCCGTCTTCAACGCCACCTACCGGCAGCAGGCAGAGGTCGACGCCCGCCTCACCAACGGCGCCGACGTCACCGTCACCCAGCCTCCCGGCACGAGCGCCGGGCCCGGCGCGGCCTCGGCCCTGCACGTGGCGGGCGTCCGGCACGTCGAACCCCTCGTCCACCGCTTCGCCTACGTCGGGGCGGACCTCCAGGACCTCTACGGCGTCCGGCCCGCCACCATCACCAGCGCCACCTCGCTCCAGGACGCCTACTTCGCGGGCGGCACGGCCCGCGCCCTGATGCACCGGCTCGCGGCCCGCCCCGACGGCCTGCTCGTCAGCGAGGAGACCGTCAAGGACTTCCGCCTCACCCCCGGAGACACGGTCAACCTGCGCCTTCGCGACAGCCGCACCCAGTCCCTGCGCACTGTTCCCTTCCACTACGCGGGCGTCGTCAAGGAGTTCCCCACCGCGCCCAAGGACAGCTTCCTGGTCGCGAACGCCGACTACGTGGCCCGCGCCACCGGCAGTGACGCCGTCGGCGCGTTCCTCGTCGACACGGGCGGCACGAACCAGCACGGCGTCGCCGACGCCCTGCGCCACAAGCTGGGGCCCTCCGCCACGGTCACCGACATCACCCAGACCCGCTCCGCCGTCGGCTCCGGCCTCACCTCCGTGGACCTGGCCGGCCTCTCCCGGATCGAACTCGGCTTCGCCGTGCTCCTGGCCGCCGCATCCGGTGGAATCGTGTTGGCCCTGGGCCTGGCAGAACGCCGACGCACCTTCGCGATCACCACCGTCCTCGGCGCCACACCCCGCCAGCTGCGCGGCCTGGTCCTGGCCGAGGCCGCCGCCCTGACCACAGCGGGATTCGCGGGCGGCGCCGTCGTCGGCTGGGCCCTGTCCCGCATGCTGATCACGGTGCTGACCGGCGTCTTCGACCCGCCACCGACCGGCGCGGCCGTCCCCTGGGGCTACCTGGCCGCCACAGCCGTGGCGACCGTCGCAGCCCTCACCGCGGCGGCCCTCAACGCCGCCCGACGCTCGGCCCGCCCACCCGTCGAGGAACTGCGCGAGCTGTGACTCACGGGCCTACGCTGCTGACCATGCCCGCCCCCCACGACCGCGACCGCTCCCCCGCCCTCCTGATCATCGAGGACGACGAGACCATCGGACGTCACCTCGACACCGGACTCCGGGCGCACGGGTACGCCACCACCTGGTGCCGCACCGGCAACGGGGGGCTCCAAGCAGCCCGGACCGCACCGCCGGAGATCGTCCTGCTCGACCTCGGCCTGCCGGACGCGGACGGCATCGACCTCGCCCGGGAGCTCCGCAGCTGCCATCCCGAGCTCCTGCTCGTCGTCCTGACCGCCCGCAGCGAAGAGATCGACATCATCGCCGGGCTCGACGCCGGCGCCGACGACTACCTCGTCAAACCCTTCGCCCTCTCCGTACTCCTGGCCCGCCTCCGCGCCCACCTGCGCCGCGTTCCCCCCGGACACGACGATCAGGAGGCGGCCTACCGCGTCGGCCCCCTCATCGTGGACACGCGCGCCCGCACATGCCTCCTGGGCGGTGAAGAAGTGGCCCTGCGCCCGAAGGAATTCGACCTGCTCGCCGTCCTGGCCAAGCACGCCGGCACCGCCGTCTCACGCGAAGACCTCATGGCCCGGGTGTGGGACGAGAACTGGTTCGGTCCCACCAAGACCCTGGACGTCACCCTGGCCTCTCTCCGCCGCCGCCTCGCCCAGAGCGCGGCACGGGCCGTACCGGCCGCGGAGCCGCCGAGCATCTCCACGCTGCGCGGCTTCGGCTATCGCCTCGAAAGGGAGCACGGCTGACCCCCGCAGAGTTACCCGGACCCATCACCGGGTGTCCTGCCCCACCTGGCGGGCGATGTTCGACCGGCCCCCCTACCGGTCGGCGTACCCCGGGCCGGCGGCGACCGGGCTTCCCCTCCTTTCCCGGTGCTCGTGCACGAGGCGAACGGCCATGGCGCCTTCACCGGTCGCCGAGGCCACCCGTTTCACCGAGCCGCTCCTGACGTCCCCGGCGGCGAAGACCCCGGGAAGGGTGGTCTCCAGCAGCATCGGACCGCGGCCGAGCGGGGCCCACCGGTTCGGGTCGGCCGCCGCCTGGGCCTCGGCGCCGGTGACGACGAAGCCCTTCTCGTCCAGGGCCAGCACGCCCCTGAGCCATTCCGTGCGCGGCCGGGCCCCGATGAACACGAACAGCGCCGCGGCCCGGAGCTCGCGGCGCGCACTGCTCGCGTTGTCCTCCACCGTCAGCGACTCCAGTTGCTCCTCCCCGGCGACGCCCCGGACTTCGGTGTGGAGCGACACCTCGATCGCGGGGTGCTGTCGCACCTGGTCCACCAGGTAGCGCGACATGTCCGCGTGCAGGTCGCCGCCCCGGACGAGGAGGTGGACCCTGGACGCGTGGGCGGCGAGGAACAGCGCAGCCTGCCCGGCTGAGTTCCCGCCGCCGACCACGGCGACCGGGTCCGCCCGGCAGAGGCCGGCCTCGTGGACCGTCGCCGCGTAGTAGACGCTGATGCCTTCCAGGCGGTCGATGCCGGGCACTTCGAGCCTGCGGTACCGCACGCCCGCGGCGAGCACCACGGCACCGGCCCGGGCCCGGGACCCGTCCGTGAAGGTGACGACGTACCCGTCGTCCTGCGGGGTGAGCCCGCTGACCTCCGCCGGCACCGTGAGGCGGGCACCGAACTTGTGGGCCTGGAGCACCGCGCGTTCGATGAGTTCGCCCCCGGAGATGCCCGACGGGAAGCCGAGGTAGTTCTCGATGCGGGACGAGGTCGCGGCCTGGCCTCCGGCGGCCACGGCGTCGACGGTGACCGTGGTGAGGCCGTCGGAGGCACCGTAGACGGCGGCGGCGAGTCCTGCGGGGCCCGCACCGACCACCAGCACGTCGCACCGTGCGCTCTCGGGCGAGGGGGCGGGGGCGGGCAGCCCGATGAGCCGGGCGAGTTCGGCGTTGCTCGGATTGCGCAGGAGCCGCTCGCCCTGCCAGAGGACCACCGGAGTCTCCTCGGGGCGGATGGCGAACCGGCGCAGCAGCGCCTCGGCCTCCTTGTCCCTCTCCAGATCCACCCATCGGTGCGGCAGCCGGTTGCGGTTAGCGAACTCGCGCAGCCGCAGCGTGTCCCGCGAGTAGCACGACCCCAGGATGCGGAAGCCGGCGCCGAGGCCGATGAGCAGGTACCTGCGGCCCAGGTAGGCGCGGAGGATCAGGTCGCCGAGTACGGGGTCGCTGCCGACCAGGGCGCGTTGCCGCTCCACCGGTACGGCCAGGATCTCGCCGGCCTCGCGCACCACGGCGGTTTCGAAGGCCGCATGGCCTTCCAGCAGCCCGAGTTCGCCCAGGAACCCGCCGGGTCCGTGGACCGCCACCGTGCGCTCGTCGGGGCCGCCGTGGTCGTGGAGCACCTCGACGGTTCCGCTGAGGACGGCCAGGAACTCCCGGAACGGCTCGCCCTCGCGGTACAGCACCTCCCCCTCGGCGGTCCCGCGGCGCTCACCGTGGGCGGCCAGGTCGCGGAGCTGCTCCGGTGTCAGGCGGGGGAACGCCCCGTACCTGTCCGATGTCTCGCGGACCGCACCAAGCATGGTGGTTCTCCTTCCGTGGGGTTGAACGGCTCGGCTGCATCCGGTGCGTCGCGTTCACCCTCCTGCGGCGCTGTGGTGGCCGGCCGTCGCCTGCTCGACCCACGAGCGCAGTACGTGCGCGGGTGCCGCGCCGGCTTGCCGGGCGATCGTCTCGCCCCGGTCCATGACGAGCAGGGTCGGCACCGCCTGCACCTCGAACCGCCGGCTGAGCCGCGGGTTCTGGTCGACGTCGACCTTGACGAGCTTGATCCGTCCGGCGAGGTCGCGGGCGACCTGTTCGAGGGCGGGGCTGACCATGCGGCAGGGGCCGCACCAGGTGGCCCAGAGATCGACCACGACGGGCACGGTGGCGTTCTCGGCGACCTCCGCGAAGTCGTCGTCGCCCGCGTCGGCGATCCAGGGCAGGGGCTGCTTGCAGTGGCCGCATCGGGGGCGGCCCTCGGCGGCTGCGGGGATCCGGTTGCCGCGACCGCAGTTCGGGCAGGTCACCGTCGTCGTGCGGGTGGTGTTCACGCCGCCCTCGCTTCCCGGGCCCCCTCCTGCTGGTCGTAGGTGACCACCAGCTCTCCGTGCTCGGCCTCGACACGGACCGTCGCGCCGTCCTGCACGTCGCCGCGCAGCAGGGCGCGCCCCACCAGTGTCTCCACCTCGTGGGAGATGTAGCGGCGCAGCGGCCGGGCCCCGTATACGGGGTCGTATCCCTGGTGGGCGATCAGCTCACGCGCCTCATCGGTCAGTTCGACGGCGATGCGGCGCTCGGCGAGCCGGTGGCGCAGTTCGTCGAACTGCAGCTCCACGATCCGCTCGATCTGCCGTTCACCGAGCGGCTTGAACAGCACGATGTCGTCGACGCGGTTGAGGAACTCCGGGCGGAAGTGTCCGCGCAGCTCGCCCATCACCAGGGCGCGGGCGTCGGGCTTGATCTCGCCCTCGGCGGTGGCGCCGTCGAGGAGGTGCTCGGAGCCGATGTTGGACGTCATGATGATCACGGTGTTGCGGAAGTCGACGGCGCGGCCCTGGGCATCGGTGATGCGGCCGTCGTCGAGGATCTGCAGCAGGGTGTTGAAGACATCGGTGTGCGCCTTCTCGATCTCGTCGAACAGCACGACGGAGTACGGCTTGCGGCGTACGGCCTCGGTGAGCTGGCCGCCTTCCTCGTAGCCGACGTATCCGGGCGGTGCGCCCATCAGCCGGCTGACGGTGTGCCGTTCCTGGTACTCGCTCATGTCGAGCCGGACCATGCTCTCCTCGGAGTCGAACAGGGCCCGGGCGAGGGTCTTGGCCAGCTCGGTCTTCCCGACGCCGGTGGGGCCGAGGAAGATGAACGAACCGATGGGGCGGCGGGGGTCGCGGATGCCGGAGCGGGCGCGGATGATGGCGTCGGCGACGAGCTTGACGGCCTCGTCCTGGCCGATGACGCGCTCGCGCAGGATCTCGTCGAGGCGCAGCAGTTTCTCGCGTTCGCCCTCCTGGAGGCGGGCGACGGGGATGCCGGTCCAGGCGGCGACGATCTCGGCGATCTCCTCCTCGGTGACGACCTCGCGCAGCAGCCGGTTCCGGCCTTGTTTGGCGGCCAGTTGCTCCTCCTCCGCGGCGAGTCGGCGTTCCAGGTCCCGGAGGCGGCCGTAGCGGAGTTCGGCGGCGCGGTTGAGGTCGTAGGAGCGTTCGGCCTCCTCGGCTTCGCGGCGGACCTGTTCCAGTTCCTGGCGCAGTTCCTGCACGCGGCGGATGGCCTGCCGTTCGGCCTCCCACTGTGCGTGCTTGGAGTCGGCCTCGGCGCGCAGGTCCGCCAGTTCCCTGCGCAGCTCCCCCAGGCGGGCCTCACTGGCGGGATCGGTCTCCTTGGAGAGGGCGGCGTCCTCGATCTCCAGGCGGGTGACGCGGCGGGTGATCTCGTCGAGTTCGGCGGGCATGGAGTCGATCTCGGTGCGCAGCCGGGCGCACGCCTCGTCGACGAGGTCGATGGCCTTGTCGGGCAGGAACCGGTCGGTGATGTAGCGGTGGCTGAGGGTGGCCGCGGAGACCAGCGCGGTGTCCTGGATCTTGACGCCGTGGAAGACCTCCAGGCGTTCGCGCAGTCCGCGCAGGATGGAGATGGTGTCCTCCAGGCTCGGCTCGTCGACCACCACCTGCTGGAAGCGGCGTTCGAGGGCGGCGTCCTTCTCGATGTGCTTGCGGTACTCGTCGAGGGTGGTGGCGCCGATCATGTGGAGTTCACCGCGGGCCAGCATCGGCTTGAGCATGTTGCCGGCGTCCATGGCTCCTTCGGCGGCGCCCGCGCCGACGACGGTGTGCAGTTCGTCGACGAAGAGCAGGATGCGTCCCTGGGCGGCGGTGACCTCGCCGAGCACGGCCTTGAGGCGTTCCTCAAACTCACCGCGGTACTTGGCCCCTGCGACCAGGGAACCCATGTCAAGAGCGAACACGATCTTGTCGCGGAGTCCCTCGGGCACGTCGCCGCGGACGATGCGCTGGGCGAGACCCTCGACGATGGCGGTCTTGCCGACGCCCGGGTCGCCGATGAGGACCGGGTTGTTCTTGGACTTGCGGCTGAGGATCTGGGTGACGCGGCGGATCTCGGCGTCCCGGCCGATGACCGGGTCGAGCCGGCCGGCCCTGGCCTCCACGACCAGGTCGCGGCCGTACTTCTCCAGGGCCTCGTAGGCGACTTCGGGGTTGGCGGAGGTGACGCGCTGGTTACCGCGGACCTGGGTGAGCGCGCTCAGGAACGAGTCCCTGGTGATGCCGGCCTCTTTGAGCAGACGCCCGGCCCTGGTTGCGGAGCCCTCCTCGGCCAGGGCGAGCAGGAGGTGCTCCACGGACACGTACTCGTCCTTGAGGCGTCTGGCCTCCCGTTCGGCGGCGTCGAGCAGGCGGGCGAGGCGCTGGGTGACGAAGACCTGGCCCGGTGCGGCGCCGGGGCCGGTGACCTTGGGACGACGGGAGAGGTCTTCCCGCACCGCCGCGCGCAGTGCGCTCGGCTCGGCGCCGGCCTGTTGCAGCAACCGCGGGATCAGACCGTCCTCCTGATCGAGGAGTGCGAGCAGCAGATGTTCGCCGTCGACCTCGGTCTGGCCCAGGCGGCCGGCCTCGGTCTGTGCCTCCTGGAGGGCTTCCTGGGACTTCTGGGTAAGACGGTTCATGTCCATGGGGGTGTTTCACTCCTCGTGCCGTGGCCGCGGCGCACGGCGGCTTCGAGCAGGCTGATGCGGTCGAGCAGGTCGAGCACCAGGCCGATCGATGCGTAGTTGAGGCAGAGTCCGGAGCGCAGCCGCTGGATGCGGGCGAGCACCGCCGGGGCCGTGGGGTCGAACACCAGGTGCCCCGCCGCGTCGCGGTCGGCATCGAGCAGTCCGAGGGCGACGAACCGGCGGATCAGGTCGGGGTGGAGGCCCGAGAGACGGGCCACGGCGTCCAGGGAGAGTCTGTGGACGGGCACGAGCGCGTAGCGGACAGCCGTCGAGGCGGTGATGTCGGCGCCCGTTCGTACGGGACGGTCGTTCATCGCGTCCTCCTGGGATCGAACGAGGAAGTGGCGGCGAGTTCCTCGAACAGTTCGCGCTCCCGGTCGCCCAGGGTGGGCGGCACCATGACGCGGAGTTCGGCGTACAGGTCGCCGTCCGCGCCTCGCGGGTTGGGCATGCCCTCGCCGCGCAGCCGCAGTCGCCGGCCGCTGGACGAGCCCGCCGGCACCGTGACCTTGGCCGTGCCACCGCCGGGGGTGGGCACCGGCACGGTCGCGCCCAGGGCCGCTTCCCAGGGAGTGACCGGTACCTGGACGTGGACATCGCGGCCGTGCAATCGGAACTGCGGGTGGGGCTGGATACGCACCCGCAGGTACAGGTCACCTCCCGGGGCGGCACCACTTCCCTGGCCGCCTTCCCCGGCGAGCCGGATGCGCTGCCCGTCGGTGACGCCCGGCGGCACGTTGACCTCGTACCGCCGGGGCTGACCGGCGGGACCGGCGAGCGTGACGGCGCGACGGCCGCCCTTGAACGCCTCCTCCACGGTGAGCGGCAGCTCGGCCTCCTGGTCGGCTCCCGGTACACCGCCGCGGGCGGCTCCTGCTCCGAAGATCGAGCCGAGCAGGTCCTCGATGTCGGCACCGTCCGCCGCGAAGTCGTCGCCGAAGCCGGTGGCGTACCGGACGCGGGGGCCTCCTGCGCCCGCGGTCCTCCGCGCGCGGAAGCCGCCTCCTCCGGCCGCCACCCGTTCGTCGAAGTCCTCGGGGATCTTGCGGAAGTCCTCGCCGAAGCGGTCGTAGCGGGCCCGGGTCTTCGGGTCCGACAGGACGCTGTACGCCTCGTTGAGGTCCTTGAAGCGTTCCTCCGCCCCCGGGTCCTTGTTGACGTCGGGGTGGTTCTTGCGGGCGAGTGTGCGGTATGCCTGCTGGATCTCGTCCTGGCTCGCGGTCCGCGATACTCCCAGCACCTCGTAGAAGTCCCGTGCCATGACCGGTCACTCCCGTTTCGCGACGGTCACGGCGGCGGGCCTGAGCTGCCGTTCGCCGTCTCCGAAGCCCGGGCGCAGCACCTCGACGACCGTGCCCGGTTCCGCGTCGGGGTCCTGGACGACGGCGACCACCTCGTGCCGGGCCGGGTCGAAGGCGACGCCGGTCTCCGCGTGCCGCGGGTAGCCGAGCAGTTCGAGGACGTTCACCGCCTGATCGCGTACGGCCCGTACGCCCTCCACGATCGGGCCGGAGTCCGCTCCGGCATGGGTCAGGGCGAGTTCGAGGTTGTCCAGCACGGGCAGGAAGGCGGCGGCCGTCCGGGAACGCTCGACCGCCCGCTCCCGCTCCAGCTCCCTGACATGACGCTTGCGCAGGTTGTCGAGGTCGGCGAGTGCGCGCCGCCAGCGGTCCTCCAGCTCCCGGATCGCGGCCGCGTGCTCGTCCTCGGACGGTGCGGGGCCGCCGGTCGCGTCGGAGCCGGGTTCCCCGTCCGTGGCGGACCCCGGCCCTGCCGGCGGGTCCGAGGGCGGAAGATCGCGGCGGGGAGGGCGTTCGGCGCCCTCCGGGGCCGGGTCGGCCTGATCCTGCACTGCCGGGTCGGGTTTCCTGGGGTGGATCGGCATGGCGGGTCCTCAGGTCTTGTCGAACTCGGCGTCGATGACGTCGTCGTCACCGCCACCGCCGGTCGCGCCGTCCCCGGTGGTGTCCTGGCCCGGACCGCCCGTGGCGGCACTGCCCTGATGCGCCACCAGGCCTGCCAGCACCTGCTGGAGTTCGGAGGTCAGGGGCCGCACCCGCTCCGCGCCCGCCTCCTCCTTGACCGCCGCCCGGGCATCCGACACGAGCATCTCGGCGCGTGCCTTCTCGTGCGCGGGTGCGGCGTCGCCCAGCTCGGCGAGGCGCTTCTCCACCTGGTACGCGACGGCGTCGAGCTCGTTGCGGGCGTCGACGGCCTCGCGCAGCGCCTGGTCCTGGCCCCGGTTGCTCTCGGCCTCCTGGACCATGCGTTCGACCTCGCTGCGGTCCAGGTTGGAGCTCTCGCTGATGGTGATGCCCTGTTCCTTTCCGGTGTCCCGGTCCCGGGCCTTGACCTCGAGGATGCCGTTGGCGTCGACGTCGAAGGTGACCTCGATCTGCGGTTCGCCCCGCGGCGCCTGCCGGATGTCGGTGAGCTGGAACCGGCCGAGCACCCGGTTGTCCGCGGCCCGCTCGCGCTCGCCCTGGAGGACCACCACGTCGACCGCCGGCTGGTTGTCCTCGGCTGTGGAGAAGGTCTCGGAGCGGCGCACCGGGATGGTGGTGTTCCGCTCGATGATCTTCGTCATCACCCCGCCACGCGTCTCGACACCCAGCGACAGGGGTGTCACATCGAGCAGCAGGACGTCCTTGACCTCGCCCTTGAGCACCCCGGCCTGGATCGCGGCCCCCAGGGCCACGACCTCGTCGGGGTTGACGCTCATGTTGGGCTCCTTGCCGCCGGTCAGCCGGCGCACGAGGGCCTGGACGGCGGGGATGCGGGTGGAACCGCCGACGAGGATCACCTCGTCGATGTCGCTCTCGCCGACCTTGGCGTCGGCCATGGCCTGCCGGACCGGTCCCAGGCACCGCTCCACCAGGTCGCCGGTGATCTGCTCGAACGTGGACCGCATGACCGAGTCGGTGAGGTGCTTGGGGCCTGAGGCGTCGGCCGTGACGAACGGCAGGCTGACCTGCGTCTGCGTCACCGAACTCAGCTCGGTCTTGGCCTTCTCCGCCGCTTCGAAGAGGCGTTGCAGGGCCTGCGGGTCCTTGCGCAGATCGATGCCGTTGTCCTTCTGGAAGTCGTCAGCGAGGTGGTCCACCAGACGCCGGTCGAAGTCGTCGCCGCCCAGGTGGCTGTCACCCGCTGTGGACCGCACCTCCACCACGCCGTCGCCGACGTCGAGGATGCTCACGTCGAAGGTGCCGCCGCCCAGGTCGAAGACGAGGACGGTCTCGTGCTGCTTCTTGTCCATGCCGTACGCGAGGGCCGCCGCGGTGGGCTCGTTGATGATCCGCAGCACTTCCAGTCCCGCGATCCGACCGGCGTCCTTGGTGGCGGTGCGCTGGGCGTCGTTGAAGTAGGCGGGCACCGTGATGACCGCCTCCGTGACCCGCTCCCCCAGCTGCTTGGAGGCGTCGTCGGCGAGTTTGCGCAGCACCTGGGCGCTGATCTCCTCGGGCGCGTACAGCTTGTCGCGCACCTTGAAGCGTGCCGCGCCGCCGTCGCCCTCGACGACGTCGTAGGCCACTGCCCTGGCCTCGTCGGAGATCTCGTCGAAATGCCGGCCGACGAACCGCTTGGCCGAGTAGATGGTCCCCTTGGGGTTGAGGATCGCCTGGCGCCGGGCCAGCTGGCCCACCAGGCGTTCGCCGGTATCGGTGAAGGCCACCACGGACGGTGTCGTACGGTTGCCCTCGCTGTTGGGCACGACGGAGGGTTCGCCACCCTCCCACACGGCGATCACCGAGTTCGTGGTGCCCAGGTCAATGCCCACTGCCTTCGCCATGAGGGACTCCTCCACTCCTCCCGGTGCGACGGCATGCGCCGGCACTGCGGATCTGGTCGTTCGGGTACGTCCCACACTCGCGCACCGAGCAGGACGAAAGCCTGGGCCTGGCAGGTCAAAGAACCACCGGGCCCGTCGCCCTGCGAGCACGACACGAATACTCCGACCATTCTGGGTAGGTTTGTCAGGAGAGCCACCCGAGAGGGGACACTGCCGAGGAACGGACTGATCCCATGACCGGCAGTCGGCCGCACGAGCTGATGATGCTGTTCAGCGCCCTGTTCGACACCCGGGACGAAGGCGAGATCCTGCGCCTGGCCATGGACCACGTAGCTGCCGCAGGGCCGTACAGCGCCGAGGCCGGATATCTCAGGGTGGACGCCGACCTGGTTCGCTGTCCCAGGGGCATGCGGCGTGTCCACGCCTCGGCCGTGGACCGGAGGGTGCGGGAGCTGACCGGGCAGGACGGATCCGTCGCGGTACCCGGCCGGCCGTGGGGCCGGGCTCTGGGGCTACGCGCGCAGGAGGGACTCCACGGCTACCTGGTGGTGACGTCCGGCTCCCGGCCCAGCGAAGCCGAACGCTCCCTGCTCTCCACGCTCGTCCGGCAGACCGCTGCGGCTCTGTCGGTCGCGTCCACACACCGCCGCCGGCGCGAGGACGCGCTGGAGCTGCAGCTGCTGCGGGAGGAGCGGACAGCCCTCCAGGAGCAGCTGGTCTCCGTCGCGGCCGAGCTCGGATACCAGCGGGCCGTTCACGCGCTCATGGCCGACGTCGCCGCCTCGGGCGGCGGCGAGGAAGCCGTCACCCGCGCACTGCACGAGCTCACCGGGCTCCCGGCGCTGGTCGAGGACCGCTTCGGTCGGCTGAGGTCCTGGACCGGCCCCGACCGCCCCGACCCGTATCCGGAACCGGACCCCGTGCGCCAGGGAGAAATGCTGCACGCCATCGCCCGGGAAGCCGGGCCGGTGCGGATGAAGGACCGGCTGGTCACCCTGATCCGCCCGCACGGCGAGATCCTGGGCGTTCTCGCCCTGGCCGATGCCCGGGGCGAGGCGGACGAGCACACCGTACTCGCGCTGGAACACGCCGCCACGTCGCTCGCCCTGGAACTCGCGCACCTGCGCAACCTGGCCGAAATGGAGCTGAGGCTGCACGGCGCACTGGTCGACGACCTCCTCGCGGGAACGGACGAGGCGAGCGCCTACGCCCGGTCCGAGGCGGTCGGGCACGACCTGCACCGCACGAACTACGTCACCGTGGTGCAGTGGTCGGACCGGACCGCGGACGATTCCTTCGCGCAGACCGTGGGCCGGGCGGCTGCCGCCGTGGGCATGCGCTCGCTGCTGACCCGACGTTCCGACCACGTGGTCCTGGTCGCGGACGACAGGCCGGACGCCAGCGCGCTTTACGAGGCGCTCGCCCGGGAGACCGGGACACGGTCCGGGACGATCGGCGTGAGCGCCCCGTGCGAATCCCTGGACGCCATCCCCCACCGCTACCAGGAGGCGCGGCGCGCCCTGGAAGTGCGCCGCCACTCCAAAGAGCGTTACGGCACGACGTTCTTCGACGAACTCGGCCTCTACCGCGTCCTGGGACCCGGCAACGATTACGAGGAGCTGGAAACGTTCGTCCACGACTGGCTCGGGCAGCTCATCGACTACGACTCCCGGCACCACGCGGCCATGGTGGAGACCCTGTCCCGGTACTTCGACTGCGGCGGCAACTACGACGAGACCGCCGAATCCCTCGCGATCCACCGCAGCACGCTGCGCTACCGACTCAAGCGCATCCGTGACATCAGCGGCAACGACCTCGGGAACGTCGAGGACCGGCTCAACCTCCAGGTGGCGACCCGGGTGTGGAAGATCGTGCTGGGCGGATCCGGCTGAAGCGCACTGGAACCGTCGTACGCGAAAATCCGTGGGGACGGCTACAGCTTGAGGTTCCACACCCATTGCTGGTTCGCGGCGCCGTGGCAGGACCAGACCTGGACCGGTGCACCGTCATCGGTCCGCCGGTCGGCGACGTCGAGGCACAGGGCCGGGCCCTGGTTCAGCCGTTCCGCCGCGATCGGGTCCGGGTTCCGGTCGGTCCGGCTCCAGCGTTCGTTCGGGTTCCCGTTGCAGTCCCACTGGTTGACGCTGGATCCGTTGACCCGCGACAGGAATCCGATCTGCAGGCATTTGCCGCTGTGGACGTTGCTGATGAAGTAGCGGCCCGGGAAGGTGCGGTCCAGGGACATCCTCCATTGCTGGTTCGGCCGGCCGGAGCAGCTCCAGAGCCGGACGGGCGCCCCGTTGTCGGTGCGGTCGTCCGCGACCTCCAGGCACTTGCCGGAGGTGTGGAGCGGGCGGATGTCGAATGCGTAGTCGTGGTTCGGTACGGGATTGGCCCGGGCGGGCGCCGTCGCGATGAGGACGGCGGCGAAGGCTGCGGCGCATGCGCCGGGAATGCGGTGGGAGGGCAGGGAACGGGACTGCATGGATGCTCCGGGATGGACGGATCGGCGGTCGGGGGTGATCTCAGTGTTCGGTGGGGAGGGAGGTGATGAGGAGGTTTTCGTATGCGGCCGGGGGCCAGAGGCGCTCGTCGTAGTCCGGGGCCCGCATCCAGGAGATGCCGAACATGCGCAGGCTGTTCCAGGTCTCGGCGAGTTCGATCTCCATGTCGGCGTCGCCCCGGTGGTAGAAGTCGTAGCAGTCCTGCAGCTCCGCCCAGGTCTGGTCGACGGCCCGGTGCAGGGTGTCGGCCATCCGGTGTTCCTCGGTGCCGGGTGGGTGGGCTTCGAGGAGGTAGGCGGTGCGCCGGAGCAGGAAGTCGTGGAGGGCGTCCATGTGCTCGCGGGTGATGCTGCGTGCCGGGATCCGAGGAGCCCCCCAGCGGCGGCGGGCCCTGGGCCGTCGCGGCACCGGGGCGGGGGTGTCAGCGTGCGGCATGGGCCGTGCTCCAGCGCCGCAGTCCGACGGCGGAGAGTTCGACGAGTTCGCCGCGGGCCAGGTCGTGATGGGTGGGCCGGAAACCGGCGAGCGTGCCCAGGCGGGAGCCGCCGGCCGGGTCCCAGATCTCCAGGCCGGCCTGTGAGGAGGAGAACAGCAGGCCGTTCGCGGCGAAGAAGCGGCCGTCCGGTCCGCCGAACGTCGCGACTTCCTCGACGGTGCTCTCGCCGGACTCGCGGCCGAGGAGGAAGACCCGGGCACCCGGGACCATCTCCTGCCCGTCGTCGCCCAGACCTCCGAGGACGAGGTGCTCCTCGTCGAGCCAGACGACCGGACGGTTCCAGTGGTCTTCGCACCTCGGCAGCTCCCACCGGTCGGTGCCCTCGGTCCAGGCGCCTTCGCCGTCGGTGAGCCACCGCTCCAGGGTCCAGGCGAAGGGCCGGCCGACGGGCTGCCACCACCAGGCGTCCGACGCGATCCTGGTGCCCGCGGGGCTGACGTGCAGCGCCCCGTGGAAGTAGCCCGCCCAGGCCGTGTGGGGTTCCACCATCGGTATCCGGGTCACCTGGGCGCCCGTCGCCGCGTCCGCGGCCTCGACGACCCTCCACTTCCTCCGGTACAGGACCACGGTGCGTCCGGCGTGCTCGGTGAACGCCAGGGAGAACGGCACGGTGTGGCTGTAGTACCCGTCGTTCTCCAGGGAGAGGGTGACGGCTCCGGTGGACAGGTCGACGACCTCTCCCGTGCGTCCGTGGTCGACGACGACGGCGGCGAAGGCACCGTCGCGGGAGGCGTGCAGCCGCAGGGCCTGTTCACGCCCGACCCAGGGCCTGGCGTCGGCCGGCACGGTGACCGTGGTGCGGGCGGCCTCGGTACAGGTGCCGGAGTCCGTGTCCCAGCGCAGGATTCGCCCGTCGTCGCACAGGAGCAGGAAACCGTGCTCCGTCGGCGCGATGTCCGACACCGGGCCGGCCTCGGCGGGCAACTGCGTGGTCTGCACCATGCCCGGAACCGGCCGGGACGCGTCGATGGTCTGCGGGAGACCGACCACGCCGGTGGGGCAGCCCTCGGTCGCGTCGAAACAGTCTTCGCACACCGCCGCGGCCACCGCCGTGGCGGCCTCGTTGCGGCAGATTCCACAGATGCGCTGCCGCTCCACGCCCCGACCGGTGTAGTGGACGTAGTAGTCGAGCGGGACCGCGGTGGCGGACCGGATGTGCTCGCACAGGGGCAGGCCGTAGGCAGGCGCGTCGTGACCGCAGATGAGGGCCATGGTGGAACTCTCCTTGAGACGGGGATACGGAGCGGCGCGGGAGCGTGCCGGGCCTTCGGCCGCCGGCGATGCCGCCGGGAACTGTCCACAAGGGGTGCCCGGCAGAGCCGACTCCGTGTTGATCACCATGCTGGCACTCGGGCATTGGCATCGGCTGGGCATCCGCTTGGCATCAGCCCCGGCCGCCCCGCCCGGGGATTGCCCAGCTCCTGGTCCGGTCAGACCGCGTGAGCCTGCGCCAGCGATCTGAGGCCTTCCGCGGCAGCCGCTTCGCCGTACTCCGACCCCCACATCGCGGCCACTTCGCCGCCTTCCCGGAAGGCCGATCGCGCGGCGGCCACGTCACCGAGCAGAGCGTGCAGCTCGCCCAGCGCGAGGGCCAGGGGGCGGGTGCAGAAGGCGGTGGTGGCGGCCGAACCGAGCTGGTTCCGCACGGCCTGCAGCAGGGGGACGAGCGCGGCTGCCGCCTCGGTGTCGCCGAGGAGACAAGCCAGTCGGGCGCGGGCTCCGAGGCGTACCCCGTAGAAGTGGTCCTCCACGGGATGCGGATCGAAACGGATCGCGCGTGCCTCCTCCAGCCTGCCCTGGAGAGCGAGGACCAGCGCGAGTGCTTCCCCGCCGCGTGTACCCCAGGCGGCGGCCACCGTACGGGCCAGCGGTTCGATCTCCGCGACCCGGCCCTGGCTCAGCCGGATCGTGATCAGGCCCCGGGCATGGAGGTCGGCGGCGCGCGGGGCGTTGTGCCGGATCAGCCGTTCCCGGACCTGCCCGTACAGGTCCTCCGCCTGCGCGAAGTGGCCCCGGGCGTGGGCGAGCATGGCCAGCGTGGAGAGGCTGGCCGCCTCGGCCTCCGGCATGCGGTACCGGCGTGCGACGGCCAGGCCCAGGCGGGCGTGGCGCTCGACGGCTTCCGCATCGTTGCCGATGGCGGAGATCATCGCGTCCACCTGCTCGCACACCCACCGGTGGGCGGGCAGGTCGTGCCTCTTGGTCAGTGCCCGCAACTCGGCGACGACGGGGATGCACCGAGCGGCCTGCGTTTCGTGCGGCAGCAGCTTCGTCATCGTGGTGAGGGCGGCCGCGAGCAGGTTGGGGTCCCCTGCGCCGCGGGCGAGACCGAGCTGCTGCTCGGCCGCTTCCCGGGCCCTTCCGTCGGTGTCCTCGGGCAGTTCGTCCACCCGCGCCTGCAGCAGCCGGGCGAGGTCCGCGGGTTCCAGGCCCGGCCTGACGGTCAGCCGGTCCAGAGTGTCGACCACGTGCAGGTCCACGCCCTGGTGGCTCCGGGTCAGCCATGGCGTGGGTTCGGTCCACGCCGTGAACGCGGCGACGGCGAGGTCCTCACGACCGGCCCGTTCGGCGACCTCGAGGGCACGGTGACGGGTGACGATGGCCGCGTCACCGGACCCGGCCCGGACGTGGGCACGCAGCAGGGCGCCGAGCAGGCCGACCGCGCGCTCGGCTCGTTCGTCGGCGCCGGCCGGTATCAGTTCGGCGGCCTCCAGGGCCTGCTGGAGCAGGTCGACGCTCACGTCGTGGGCGTAGCGGTGCTCGGCGAGTTCGGCGGCACGCATCGCGAATGCCACCGCCTGCCGGGCCTTCGCCGGGTCGCCCGCCCGGGTGAAGTGGACGGCGAGGGCGGGCAGGTCGTCCGGTCTCAGACGGGCGAGGGTGTCGGCCAGTCGTCCGTGCAACAGGCCGCGGCGCAGTCCGGTGAGGTCGCCGTAGACGGTGTCGCGCAGCAGTGGGTGTGTGAACGAGACGTGGCCGGGGGCCCGTTCGGTCAGCAGTCCGTCCGCGATGCAGAGCTCCAGTGTGCCGACGACCGCGGTCGGTGACAGGCCGGAGGCTTCGCGCAGCACCGCGACATGGGTTTCGCTGCCTGCGACCGCTGCCAGCCGTACGACATCGGCGGCTTCCCGGGGCAGTCGGGCGAGCCGCTGGCGTACGACGTCGCGGATGCCGTCGGGCACGCGGGCGACCGCCTGTGCCGCGTCGTCGCCGCCCGCGGTCAGCAGCCGGGCGCTCTCACCGACGAAGAAGGGGTTCCCGCCGGTGCGTTCCGCCAGGACGGCCACCGCCTCGGCGCCCACTTCCCGGCCGCAGAGCGAGCGCACGAGCGTACGGACTTCGGTGGCGTCGAGTCCGGTCAGTACGACGCGGAAGGGATCACGGCGGGCGAGTGCGGCCATCGTCGGTGCGAGACGGCTGTCGGCATGTCCCTGCCGGTAGGCGGCGACGACCAGCAACGGGACGCCCTGGACGCCGGCGGCCCGGCCCAGCAGGGCCAGCGTCTCCTCGTCGGCCTCGTGGACATCGTCGATGATCACGGCGAGCGGGCAGCGCGCCGCCGCCGAAGCCAGCCACCGGGCGAGTGCGGTGTGCAGCCTGAAGCGGCCGGCCGTGGCGTCGCCGTGCGGCGGGACCGCGGCGCCCAGAGGGTCGATCAGCGTGGACAACGGCCCCACGTGCTCCGGCGGGAGGAGGCGCGCCAGTTCACCCAGTGCCTCCGTCCAGGCCCACGCCGCAGGGACGCCCGCGTCGTCCGGACACCGGCCCGCCACCACCGTCCAGCCCCGCTCCCGCAGTGAATCGGCGAAACGGGCCAGGAGGGCGGTCTTCCCCGCACCGCCTTCGCCCGCGACCAGCGCGACCGCTCCGCCCCCGCGGGCCGCCCCTGCCGCCTGTTCCAGCACTCCCAGTTCGCGCCGCCGCCCGACGAAGGGCGCTGGGAAAGCGGGCGCCGCTCCGCTGCCGACAGCTACGGGGACGGTCATCGAGGATGACGGTTCGGCCGGCGCAATGGACGTGCTCGGGGTGACGGGGGCCGGGACGGCGGCCGACAGGACGTCCAGGTCGCCGCGGAGGATCGCCCTCTCCAGCTCGACGAGCCGCGCCCCCAGGTCCAGCCCGAGTTCCTCGGCGCACACGGCGGCCGCACGCCGCAGCGCCGCGAGCGCGTCGCCCTGACGTCCGGTCGCCCACAGACTCAGGGCGAGCAGCCGCCATCCCTCCTCGCGCAGCGGATGACGGCGCACGTGTGCCTCCGCGGCCGGCACCACCTCGTGCGGCCGCCCCACCCCGAGGCTGCTCGCCATCGCCAGCTCATGTGCCATGAGCAGCAGTTCGTCGAGCCGCGCGATCTCCACGCCCGCCCACGAGCCGGGTCCCCACTCCCCGTAGGCCTCTCCCCGCCACAAACCGAGCGCCTCGTCCAGCAGCGGACCGGCCTCGGCACAGGACACCGCCCTGGCGCGGGCCACTGCCGATTCGAAGCGCCAGGCGTCCACGGCGTCGTCGTCAAGCCGGAGCGCGTACCCCTCCGGACTGCTGACGAGGATCCGGGACGGGGTTCGGGCAGGCCGGTCCGGCTCCAGGATCCCGCGCAGGTTGGAGACGTAGGAGTGCAGAGACGTGGTGGGCTTGGCGGGCGGCCGCTGCGTCCAGAGCACGTCGACGAGCCGGTCGACCGGGACACTTCGGCCCCGGGCCGAAAGGAGGATTCCCAGGACGGTCCGCGCATGTCGGCGCCCGACCGTCACCGGCCGCCCGCCGACCCGGACATCCAGCGGCCCGAGAACTCCCACCTGCGTCATGATCGGCCAAATGTACCAACGGCCGCACCTCGGATCGCGCCCGCACGTATGCCCAGTGGCAGGACCGTACGGTCCGGTCGGTGGCGCCATGACAGGTCACGAGGCCGGTTCCGGAAGCTGTCGTACGGCGCTCGCCCCTGAGGACGTGCTGGGAGGCGGGCGGACTGATGAAGCATCACGGTCGCGGACACGATCCTCGCCCGCGTGCAGCCGATGCTCGACACCCAGGCCCGGACCCCCGCCGTGGGCGCACGTCTTGCCGCCGCGCACGCCTTTGCCACCGCACGCCTGCCGACCGGCGACAGCGCCGCACCCCAGGCCGCCGACGCCCTCGGACAAGCCGGAGCCGGCGCGGACCGGGACGCGCCGGGCGAGGCCGCCCGCAACGAAGGCCGCAGCGCGCGTCGTGGCCACCGCGGGAACGATCGGCCGGATGCACGCCGAGGTCGCCGCGCGGCCATGCGTCGGGGACCAGGTCCGTCCCGGCATCCCCGACTCCCCCGTCCTGCACGTCCCCGACCGCGCCTGCGACGAGGTCGTGATCAGCGTCGGCGCCGCGCGGTGATCCCTTCGAGCATCGCGGCCAGGATCCGCGCCAGGCGCGGCTCCACGTCCACGATCGCGTGCGCGAGACGCGGATCGCTGCGGTAGAGGGCCGCGACTCCGGGTCCCGGCGTCGCGATGTTCCAGAACGTGCCGGCCATCGACGTCGCGGCGGCGATCAGGTCCACGCCGTCCGCCTCGGTCAGCTCCGGCAACCGCTCGCGGACCGCGGCGACGATGGTGGCGACCGCGTCCAGGGTCACCAGTTTGAACTCGCGGACCGCCTCGACCGAGACGTTGCGTTCGAGGTTCAACGGCGCCTGCGCGAGCAGGTCGCAGAACATTCCGCGGGCCGCGAGGGTGCGCGCGAAAGCCGCCGCCACGCCCGCCGCGTCGCCGTCGGCGACCCGGCCGGTCTCGGCGCACAGGACCGGCGCCCATTCCTGCCAGCCGGCGGCGGTCAGGCGCAGGAAGATCTGCTCCCGCGTCTCGAAGTAGCGCAGCAGCGCGGATTTGTGCATGCCCACGGCCGCGGCGATGTCGGTGAGGGTGATCTGCCGTATGCCGTGCTCTACGCCCAGCGCCCGTGCGGCGTCCAGGATGGCGGCCTCCCGTTGCTGCTTGGCCTGCGGGGACCGGGCGCGCCGGAAGTCGTTGGTGTCCACGTCACCATCTTAACGCAACCACGTTGCGCTATTAACAAAACGGTGTTTCACTAACCACATGACCAAGAACACGCCCGAGAACACGCAGCAGACCTGGTTCATCACCGGCTCCTCCCGCGGCTTCGGCCGCGCCCTCGTCCGGGCCGCCCTGGAGGCTGGCGACACCGTGGCGGCCACCGCTCGCCGGCCGGAACAGCTCGACGACCTGGTCGCCGAGTTCGGCGACCGGATCGCCCCGATCGCGCTCGACGTGACCGACCCCGCCGCCGCGCGGGCGGCTCTGGAGGAAGCCGGGAAGCGCTTCGGACGGATCGACGTACTGGTCAACAACGCCGGATACGCCAACGTCTCCCCGATCGAGACCACCGACGACGAGGACTTCCGCGCCCAGTTCGAGACCAACTTCTGGGGCGTCTACAACGTCACCAAGGCCGCCGTCCCCCTGCTGCGCGAGCAGGGCGGCGGGCTGGTCATCCAGTTCTCCTCCATGGGCGGCCGGGTCGGCGGCTCCCCCGGCATCGCCTCCTACCAGGCGGCGAAGTTCGCGATCGACGGCTTCAGCAGGGTGCTGCGCGTGGAGACCGCACCGTTCGGCGTACGAGTCCTCCTCGTCGAACCGAGCGGGTTCCGTACCGACTGGGCCGGATCCTCCATGACCGTGCACGACGTGCCCGAGGGCTACGACACCACGGTCGGCGCCATCAACCGGCGCATCCGACAGAACACCGAGGGCCCGGCGGGCGACCCGGTGCGCGCCGCGGAGATCCTCGTACGGATGGCGAAGCGCCGCGACATCCCCACGAACCTCGCACTCGGCGTGATGGCATCGGAGGGCTCCATCGCGCAGGACCGGCGGCTCCTGGCGCAGGACGAGAGGTGGAGCGCCGTCGGACGGTCCGCGGACTTCTCGGAGGCCTACCCCGTGGACTTCCCGGAGGACACGGCTGCCTAGGCCCTGTCGTCAAAGCCCCGCCGTCGCCCGGAGGGCGGCCCCGCGGCGTCTGGTGCGTGCTCTCGGCGCGCCGGGCGCAGGACCTCGTACTGGACGTACTTGGTCTGGCGCCCGGTGCGGCGAGAGTGCGTGCCAGGCGTCGCGGGGCAGGCGGGACTTTGACGACAGGGCCTAGCGGGCGGCCTCGCCGTCGAGCCGGGCGCCGTCGCGGATCGAGGCGATCATCAGGGTCCGGGTCCCGCCCACTCGCGGGAACGGGCTCAGGGTTCGATGACGAGGCGTTCGATGAGGTCGTCGCGCAGCGTGAACCGGTAGCGCAGATCGATGGTGCCGCCGGGGAAGTTGCCTTCGAGGTGGTGGGTGGCGATGTAGTGGGCCGCGTCGGTCCGCTGGGCGTTCGTCAGGTGGATGGTGTAGGTGAATTCGGTGGCCGATCGGTCCAGCCACTGCTCGATCGCGGCACTGCCCTGGTAGGTGTTGCCGTCGTCGATCACCGTGGCGTCGTCGGTGAACGTCTTGGCTGCGGTGGCGGTGTCGTGGGCGCGGTGCGCCGTGAGGTAGCGGGTGATCACCTCGGGCAGGTGGTCCGGGGCGATGGTACGGGGCTGGTTGTCGTGCATGACGCTCCTGAGGGTGGTGGCGGGTTCAGACGGTGGGGGTGGTTCCGCCGTCGATGACGTGTTCGGCGCCGACGATGGCCGAGGCGCGGTCGGAAACGAGGAAGGCGACGAGCTCGGCGACCTCCTCGGGCCGGTTGGGACGGCCGAGCGGGATGCCTCCCAGGGAGTCCATGAGCCGGCCCAGCGCCGCTTCCCGGCTGATGCCGGTGTCGTCGGCGATCCGGGCGACGAGGTGGTCGGCGGCCGAGGTCTGGACGAATCCGGGCGAGACGGTGTTGACGCGGACGCCGTGCGGGGCGACCTCGTTGGCCAGGCCCTTGCTGTAGGTGGTCAGGGCTGCCTTGGCGGCGGCGTAGGCCAGGGTGCCGTTCCACAGCGGCATGCGGCGCTGGATGGAGGTGACGTGCACGACCGCGCCCTTCCCCGTCGCGATCATGCGTGGGAGGAGGGCGCGGTCCAGGCGGACGGCGGCCAGCAGGTTGGTGTTCAGCTCCCGCGCCCAGTCGTCCTCGCCGAGCGCGGCGAACCCTCCTGCCGGGGCCTCGGACCCGCCGAGGGTGTGGACCAGGATGTCGACACCTCCCACGCGGGCGTCCACCTCGGAGGCGACGTGAGCGGCGCCCTCGGCGGTGGACAGGTCCGCGGTGATGAACGTCTTCTCCTCGACGTCGTCGGGCCGGCTGCGGGCGGTGACCACCACGGTCGCCCCGGCCTCGGCGAGCCGCCGGGCGATCGCGGCTCCGGTGCCCTTGGTGCCGCCGGTGACCAGAGCGCGTCGACCTTCGAGGGATTCGCCGATGGATGTGGTCACGATGGCTCCGTCCCCGGGCGCGGCGCGGGTGTTCGAGGCGCCGCCCCCTCTCGACTGCTAAAATAGAAGCCACTAACTTCGATTTTAGCAGTAACTGAGGGGATGGTCGCCGTGGCAAGCCGGATCAGGCTGGAGGACCGGGAGTGCCCGCTGTCCACGACGGTGGAACACGTCGGCGAGTGGTGGACCCTGCTGATCCTCCACGACGCCTTCGACGGCTACACCCGCTTCGACCAGTTCCAGGAGAACCTGGGCATCTCCTCCAGCATGCTCACCACCCGGCTGAAGACCCTGATCACGGACGGGCTGCTGGAGCGCCGGCCCTACCAGACCGGCCCCGTCCGGCACGAGTACGTACTCACCGAACTCGGGCGCTCCCTGCGCCCGGTGATCGTCGCCCTCGCCGCGTGGGGCAACTCCCGCCTCGCGCCCACCGAGCGCAGCATGATCCTCGTCGACGCGCACAGCGGCGAGGAAGTCGAACCCGTCGTCGTCGACGCCAAAACCGGCCGCCGACTCGACGACAGCACCGCCTACGTCTTCACCGCGGGCCCCGCGGCGGGCGACGCGATGCGCAGCCGGTACACGGCACGGCCGGCCCTCCCGCCGGAAGAGGCGTAAGCCTTCCGGCAGCCCGGGCGACTCCGTCCATGAGCAGGGGCATCTTGTCGGGCGTCCGGTCGACGACGTGGACGGTCGGTTTCGCCACGTCGCGGAAGGTCGCACCGGCCGCGGCCGGGTCACCGACGCCGACCGTGGCCCCGCCGTCGTCCCACGCGACCTGTCCGGCGATGAAGACCGTCCTCGAACCCGATGCGATCGCGACCTGCCGGGAGGCGCCGACGGTGGGCAGCCCCTCGGGGGTCCACCAAGGGGACCCACCGCTTCGACACCCCTTGAGCCGACCGGGCCTCGCCCACGACGGCAGCCCGACGGTCTACGGACCGGGGTCCCCGGAGCGCCGCGTCCTCACCTGGGCGAGGCGGATGGAAGGCTGGGGACATGGCCCTTCGCCCATGGCTGGACGCCCGGCGTTCCTGGCAGCCGGGGCACGCGCCCGCGCTGCTGGTGATCCCGCTCGCGCTGATCGTCACCGTCTGCGTCGTCGACGTACTGGCTCCGCCGCACGTCCACCTCGGACCGCTGCTGGTGGCAGCGCCCGCGATCACGGTGGCGTTCGCCGGCCCCCGCACGACGGCGGCCATGGGAGCCCTCGCGGTGACGGCCCAGGTACTGATCGGCGTCCTCAGGGGGGTCTTCGGCACCGCCAACATCCAGGCCCAGATCGCCGCCCTGGTCGTCGTCTCGGCCGTCTGCGTCACCGTCAGCGCGCTACGGGACCGACACGAGCAGCAACTACACCAGGCGCGGTCGGTCGCCGAAGCCGCCCAGAGAGTACTGCTGCAGCCACTGCCCGCACGCTCCGGCCCGCTGCGGATCGCCGGCCTCTACCTCCCCGCCGAGGAGGAAGCCGAACTGGGCGGAGACCTCTACGCCGCCGCACGCACCGCCCACCACAGCACGCGCCTCCTCATCGGTGACGTCCGCGGCAGCGGACTGGGCGCCATCAGCAACACCGCCCTGCTCCTCGGCGCCTTCCGCGCAGCGGCCCACCGGCAAGCCACCCTCCCCCGCCTCGCCGTCCACCTGGACGCCGCGTTCCGCTGGGACACCCGGCAGTGGCGGCCACCGACGGAGCAGGACACCGTCGAAGACTTCGCCACCGCCGTACTCCTCGACATCCCCGACCACGAACCGGTCGTCCACCTCATCAGCTGCGGCCACCCACCGCCCCTCATCCTCCGCGGAAACCGGCTCGTCCCCCTCGTCCCCGAGGCCAGCCACCTGCCGATCGGACTCGGCGGAACCTTCGGCATCGCCGAATACACCGTCCAGACCTTCCCGTTCGAGCCCGGCGACCTGCTGCTCCTCTACACCGACGGCGTGATCGAGGCGCGCGACGCCGACGGGGTCTTCTACCCCTTCACCGAGCGGGCGCCGCAGTGGAGCACGGACGAACCCGAAGAACTTCTGCGCCGCCTCCAGGCCGATCTCGTAGCCCACGCCCACGCACACCTCGACGACGACGCGGCCGTCGTCGCCATCCGCCGGACGGCGTCCACCCCTCCGCCGTCCGGCCCTGCCCTGTGAACGAGGGCGGCCCACCGTTCGCCGGGCTCGTGTTCTGCCGATCCGACGGGCCGCCGCCACGACGGCCCCGGACACACCAAAGGCCGCTCTCTCTTAGTTGAGAGAACGGCCTCCGACCTGCGTTTCCGCGTGGTCGGGACGACAGGATTTGAACCTGCGACCCCTTGACCCCCAGATGGCTGCGCCAGGGTGGCAATCAGGACATGTGGCGCTATTTGAGGGCGGGGAACGTGCATGGATGCACCTGCCGTGCACCTGCGGGCACCGGCGCTGGTCCCCAACTGGTCCCCAACCAGTCGTCACCCCGAGGCGCCACTCGGGAGGTTCGGACGGATTGGGTGCGCCCCGCACGCCCTCGGCTTTCGGCCCGGCCCGGCCCGGCCCCCCCAAGCTGAGCTGGACTCCCACTTGCCTCAATTGTGACGCTCCTCATCCCCGCGAGCGACCTGAAACCGTGATGCGACAGGCAGCGCGAGCCGGGCCCCGTCATCGGTGTGCAGCCTTTCCGTCACTCGATCGGCGAAAGCCACGCCGTAGCCCTCGGGCGTACGACAGGCTGGTGCGGCACTCATTCGGCATCCCGAGGCAGGAGGTCACGAGCGTGTCCGCGAGCGTTGCAGCACATGACGAGGTACCCCTTCCCACGGCACGTGACGTGCCCCTCGGCCCTTTGGCGGGCATGGACGTACCGCTGTGGCAGGGAGCGAGCGGCTCGGTGCTCCACCTGTCGGCGGAGTGTGGAGCCTTCCGAGTGCCTCCGCAGCGGGCCGACGTCAGCCTTCGCGTACCGGATCGCGGCAGCATGGCCGACGTTCCCGAGCCGGGGGGCTGTCGGCGCTGCCCCAACCCGTTTCCCGACTACTACACGCAGGCCCGTCGTCTGATCTCCCGCATGGAAGAACTCGGCACGCTGGCTGATCGGCTCGACTCTGGGCACGACCTGGAGGCGTACTGCGACGTGCTCGCGTTCGGGCGGCACGGACCGGGGGCAGGCGACCCGAAGGACGCCCACCGTCTGCTGCGCAAGCCGCTCGCGGCACTCGGCGTCGCCCGGGATCGGCTGGCGCAACGCCATGCCGACGCGTACCGCGGCGGGAAGGCCGAGGAAGAGCTGCTCCTGATCGGGACGGCCGCGCTCCTCGACTCCGACTTCCGACGCCGCCGGCCTGGGAAGTTCCGGCTGCCCTGGCAGGAAACCTGGGAAGAGATCTGCGAGGAAGCCCTCGACGCACAGGAGCTGAAGGACGCCTCATCGGGCACGGCACGCTATGACTACCAGTACGGATTCGACCGGTGGTGCGAGAGGTGGCTCAAGGCCCTGATGCATCTCGCCCCTGCCAAGCAGCGCAACCACTCCTCTCCTGTCGCGGCACGATGGGCGCGCGCCCACGACGCCTTGGAGCGTGCGATCAAGCGCGATCTACGGGATGAGCCGTGGGTGGCCAGGCTGGTCGATCAACTTCACGACACGGGTCGAGGAATGGTGGCCGGCATCGCTGCTTCCATGGCCGAGCCGGTGGTCGTGGTCTACGACGGGCGCGAGGCGATCGATCTGCCCTGGCCTGCGCAATACCTCCTCTGGACCCAATATCCAGGCGGTGTCCGCCAAGTCGGCCACAGCCGACACCGCCTGACCGCCCTCCCCCGCCTCTTCACCCTCCTCGACGGTCTCTCGCGCCGCTCTTTGCGGGTGGTCGGCGACACCGAGTGGCGTGACTCGCCGGCCGTCTACCAAGAGGCCCTGAACAACGTCCCCAAGACCGCGTTCTCGCCCAAGGCCCACTGCTGGTGGAACACCAACGCAGCCGGGCGGCTCCCCCACCTCCTGTCCATGGCACGTGCAGACGCCATCTCCGCACAACGAGAGGCGCAACGCGCCGATGCACCCTGGCGGTAGACCGCCGCAGGCGCGGCCTTCCGGGTCGTCAGCTCACCGCCAACGCTGACGTGATCAGGTCTCGGGCAGCCTGTGCGTAGACAGCGGAGGGCTGGAGGAGCCCGAACGCCTTGAGGAACACGCCGACCCGTCCCTGATCCGTGATCGTCTCGACCCCGCGGTATCCCTCGACTCCGACCCTGCTGTCGTCGACCGACCTGGCCGGACAACTGTGGCGGGCCCAGGAGGGGGAGGAGGGCGCAGCCCGCCGAAGTTCCCGGCTGGGCGAAGAAGGACAGCGGTCGTCCGGCTCAGGTGAAGCTTGCTGGTGAACCCCCACAAGCGGCCCAGGCCCTCACCTCGCGCACCACCTCCACCAGCCAGCCGAGGCCCTGCCTCGGCCTCTCCTCCTGGTGTTCCCCGACTTCACCCCCCATGAAGCGGTCGGTGCCGGTGGCGGACGATTGCAGGCTCCGGCCACATGCTGATGCGTGCGCACGATCATCCGACGAACGATCAGAAACCAGGACGGGGGACCGTCACCGCCATGACTCTGATACTTGACTGTCGTTACTTGCTATGGCTCTGCCTGTGTGGTCGGCAGACTTCCGGGCAACACCTCCAGGGGCGGGAGAGTTGGAAGGTATTCGGGGCAAGGTGGCTGATGACGCACAGCATCGGTGGCGTGGCGGTCAACAACCATGCGCGCGCTCGTGCCCGTGCTCAGGTCGACGGCGGTGGCCAACACTATGCCGTTGGCATCGACGTCGAGGCTGACTTCGATCCGCATGAGCCCTTTTGCAAGGGCATGTGACGTCGACAACCTGATCGAGCCGAGCACCACGTTGCGGGCTGCCTGCTCGTGCTCGCCCTCCAGTACGGTGACTTCGATGGTCTCTTGGCCATCGACAGCGTTGGTGAACAACTCCGATCGCTTGGCCGGAATCGTGGTGTTCCGGTCGAGTACGCGGACCATCCGCCCGTCGCGGGTTTGTATGCCCAGCGAGTGCGAGGTCACATCGAGGAGCAAAGAGGTCCGATGCTCGCCCGTAAGAACGCCACTTTGCAAGGCAGCGCCGACGACGACGCCCTCAATGATGACGCTTCGGTCGGGTTCACGGTCTCCGCTGAGGTCACGGACCAGGTCTGCCACGGCCGGAATGCGGCTGGCACCACCTACCAGAACCACTCGGTCCACGTCCTGAACCCGAATAGGATGGTCCGAGAGCTCGGTCGCCCTAAACAGGTTGTCGAATGTCGCGCGACAGCGGCCGAGCAAGTCTGCCGTTAGCTCGTCGAGGCGGGCGCGGGTCAGGGTCGTGTCGAGGTGCAACGGCCCGACCGGCGTAGTGACTAGATGGGGGAGGACGATCCGTGTCATCAGGGAGTGGGACAGTTCGATCTTTGCCCGTTCCGCCGCCGCGAGCAAGCGGTGGTGAATTGCCGGATCATGGAGTTCGACGTCGTACAGCGCGGTGAACTCGGTCGCGAGGTGCTCGGCAATCCGCCGGTCCCAGTTCGCTCCGCCCAGCGAGCGATCGCCATCCGTGGCCTTGACGTCGCAGATGCTGTCCGAGATTTCCACCAGCGTTACGTCGAGGGTGCCCCCGCCGAGGTCGAACACCACGACCATCTCTTCCCGTTCGTCCTCCAGCGAGAAGGACATGGCGGCTGCGGTGGGTTCGTTGATCACCCTGATGACAGTGATGCCGGCCAGACGGGCGGCCTCGGCGAGCGCCGCTCGCTGCTGGGTGGTGAAAGTCGCCGGGACGGTCATGACCGCCTGGGTGACTTGCTGCCCGAACTCAGCCTCTGCGTCCTTCCGGAGCTCCTCCAAGATCCATGAGGCCACTTCTTCGGCGGTGTAAACGGTTCCCTGATGCTCAAAACTCCAGTCTGAGCCGAGCGCGAGTTTGACGTCGCGGATGACCGTAGCCAGGTTACTCTCCGCCATTCGCGCGGCGTTGGCGCCGAAGAAGCGGTTCCCGTCCGCGTCTACGGCGACCAGGCTGGGCGTGGTCGGCAATCCCCAGCGGTTGGGGATGACCTCAACCTCGCCGTCAATGCACACCGCCACCGACGAGTTGGTCGTGCCAAAGTCGATGGCGACCGTCCTGGAGCCCGGCGCAATCGTCCGCGCGATGCGCGATCGGCGGTTCGGGATCTCACCAAGTCCTCGTGACCGCCACAGTCTGGCCGCTCGCTGGGCTACGCCCGTGTGGTCGGCATGGACTAGGTGCAGTAGAGCCTCCCGGGCCGATCTCCTCACATCAGCACGGGGGTTGGCGAGGAGTCGCTCCAGCTCGTGCAGCGCCCCGATCCGAGGCCATGCCTCGCTCGATCGGACCGCGATGAGCAGTTCGTCGTCCATTGCTGTACCCGCGGCCAGCCCGTACGGATTGCGCGCCAGGTAGAGCTTCCCTTCGGCGGCGTTAACGCTGCGGGTTGGCGTCTGCTGGGGCAGTACCGAACTCACCCGGTCGTACACGAAGGCGTACAGGTCGTCGGAGCTGACGTAACCGTCCTGGTCGCGGTCGGCAGAGCCGTCGCGCAGGCCCTCCACGACAGCGGAAGTGAACACCGATGGCTCCGCTGTCTCACGGCTACGAGCCTCGTTCTCATAGCTGAACTGCAGGGATGTCGACGAAGTGATCACCACCTGGGCACGGCCGGAGAACGGTTCCGCGACATCCACGCGGTCGTCCCCTCCGCGGGTGCGTAGCCCCTTGGAGAAAGCCCCGCTGTAGCAGCAGTCCAGCAGCGTGACCGTGCGAGAGCTTCGGCTCTGGTCCATCTGGTCGGCAAGAAACTCTGCGCTGACCGAGGTCGCCTCCAGAAGGGCGATCTCGGTGTCTGCGGCAGCGAAATGCAACCGGTTACGGGAGTCTTTGCGGCCATGGCAGGACAAGTGCAGCAGCAGAATGTCCTGCTGCTCAGCATCCGCAAAGAACCCTTGGATGGCTCTACGGCAGGCATGCGCGGTGCCCTCTGCCACTACGTCCACGGTGAAGCCGCCGATCGCCGGATCGGCAAGGACTCCTTTGAGCTGTTCCGCGTCGGCGGCGGCACCGGGCAGTTCACTCAGCCCCGGGTCCTGATAATGCTGGTTGACGATGATCAGCGCGCGCTTACGCATCCGCAGGATCGCTGGCCGGCTCGCCCTCTCCCGCCCGCACCGCTTGAGCGAGGAATCCCTCAACGGCGAGCCGCTGATCCGCACGGGAGACCGAGGTCATCCGCAGGGTGTCATCACCGACAGTGATCTCAATCGTCCCGGAGTTGCGGCGGGCAAGCCAGTCCTGGGCAAGGGCGATCAACGCCCGCAGCGAAGGTGCTCCGGCCACGCCAAGGATGAGCGATGTGTAGGCCGTAAGATCGCCCGCCCGGGCGCCACTTGGCGCGGCGCCGAGCGGACGATGCGCTACGTCCAGGACCTCCAGCAAAGCCAGCTCCTCCAGCAGGAACTCCATCGCCTGATCCGATTCGGCGAGGCCAGACCCACCGTCAAACCGCAGTTCTACCTCTGTACGCCTGTCCCCCATTGCCCCTCCCAGTGCTCACCAGCCTCATGGCAGGAGATAAGCGTACGAGTGCCCCCACTCAGCGACAACTGTCCGACATGGCGACGGTGGCAGGCAACCTAGGCCGATCACGGCGAAGCCGATCCAGGCCAAGGCCCCTGGAGCGTGGTGCCGCACACAGCAGCCGGGTTGGCTTTGGTGAACCGCCGAGTACCGGTGGTACTTCATCGACTTCCGGTACGTTCGCCACCACAACCGCCAGCGCTGGACTGGCAACGACCTGCCGCCGCTCGCCAGCGGGCCGTCGGCGCAACCCAAGCTCTGAGGCCCTCCACATACGACCATCCATTCGGGCCACCGCCACGGAACAACTGTGCGGCCACTCCCCCAAGAGTAAGATCCGGGCAGTTATGGGCCAGCACCGCGCCACCGAAGGCAGAAATCTTCGTAGCCTGGTCAGGAGCAGCGTGGCACGTGTACCAGCAGCACTCGAAGAATCTGCTAGAGGTCTCCGAAGTCAGAGTCGTGCGGTATTCAAGGGAAACAACTGGTCACGGCTCGTGAGAGGCGTGACGGAGCCTGTAGCCGCAAGCTGGCGGGACCCGCTCCCTCGCCTCCCGCAAGCGATCCCCATGCGTACCAGCGCCGACAGGCCGCATCTACCGCGGCTGTGGCTGCAGGGGCACCAGCGATATCAGCTTCGCGCACACTGCTTATGGGGATTCTTGGAAACGGCTGTGACCGCGCTTCCGTGATGGCCGATGCTCCTCCAACAAATCTGACGGCCTGTCGGTTGCTTTGGGCTGGCGGACGAGATTGGGTCGGAGTCACCCCCCACGACAATGGAGGTCATGCGCTCGGACCTATGGATTTATCCGAGCGAGTGAATAGCGATTCCATGAGCCGTGCCGCAGTCCGCGCTTCCGCTGCCGTTCCATAAACCTCGCCAAGGAGTGCGAGATGGCCGCCACGCCGGCTCCTGGCGGCGATCTGCCACCCTTCGGAAAGTTTAACGGAAGAGTACTCGGGGCTGTACCGCGAAAACGCAACTCTGGCAGTTTCGATCGTCGCATCATCTGGTGTGGTCTTGTGCTCCAAACTGCGCGCCAGAGCCGCTTCACCAAAGGGCTGTGTTAGTAGGCTCGAAAAAACTTCCGCCAGTTCGACCCCCGCCACCAGAAGTTGATGTGTGTCCTCCCGTTGGCTCAGGCGCACTTCTTCAGCCCTGAACGCGCGTACTGCCGACACGCCTGCCATGGCCGTCACAGCGTAGAGGAGGCCGGCGGCCACCCACAGGTACCAGGCCACTACCCCGCCCTCGCTTGATCTCGATCGGCAAGGATCTCGACAGCTGCAACAGCAACAGCAACCCAACTGAGCGCAGCGAATCCGCCGAAAAATATCACCGTACCCTTGACATCCGCCGGCACCCAGGGCGGTGGAGGGTGAACTGCGGTAGCCGCTGCAACTCGCGAATAGAAGGCCACGCAAGTGACGAACGAAATCGTGGATGCAAATTGAAGGAACATTACCCGCGTCTTCCAATTATCATCCAGGTCTGCGTAACAAAGTTCCCCAAATGCTGCGAGTAGGAGCACAGCCGCGATCAAAAATGGCGAACCGGAGGTTATGGCCTCACTCCACCCGCCCTCTTTGTAGAAGCCTTCCACGGCGACAGGAACCGCGCCCCCTGCAACGCCAAACAGGATCCACCAAACACATCGACGGCGCCATTTGCGCCGCTTCTTCTTACGCGTCTCATCATTGGTGGGCCATGGAGACGACATGGAGACCTCCTTGCCCCGTCAGGCCCTTACCCAGTTGACCTTCTTAGAGTGCATCAGGGGAGCACGCTCCGCATCTGCTCTCATGCGCTCACCTACGGCTTCTGATCAGTCAAGCTTCGACGGCGCGCGCTCGGCCATCGGTGGCAAGGTGTGACTGAGCAGTCCGTTGGCCACTGGGCCAAGTAGCGGCATCTGAGCAGTCTCCTCGAAGTCGCCCGCGTCGTCCGACTGGCCTAACCGGCAGGATGGAGTGCGTGGCGTCTACGGGACCAGCCAGGTTCGAGGCCGTCGATCAGGCGTGACCAAGGGAGGCCAAGGCGCTGCCCGCCCTTGGCGCCCAAACAAGGGAAACGTGCTGGCCAGAACCCTCTGGAAGGCGCGGTGGTCGCCTGTGGTCGCACGCTGGAAGCATCCACTCCCGCTCTCGCCTCCCGGAGGCGATCCCCATGCGTACCAGCACCGGCCGCGGCCGGATCTACCGCCGCTGCGGCTGCAGAGACCCCCAGCACCACCAGCTCGGCACCCACTGCCCCCACCTGCTCACCGATAGCCAGCACGGCACCTGGAACTTCGCCGTCGACGTCCCCACCCCCGACTACCACCGCACCACCGTGCGACGGGGCGGATTCTCCACCCAGGATGCCGCCGAGCAGGCCCTGGGCCGGTTCCTTGAGGGCGAGGCTGGCGGATACAACGCCGACCCCAGCCAGACCGTCGCCGCCTACCTGGGCGCCTGGCTGCAGGCGAAGGCCCTGGTGCTGAAACCGACCACGATGGCCCGCTACCGCGACTACGTCCGCAACGACCTCGTCCCGGCCTTCGGCACCCTCAAGCTCGACCAGCTCGCCCACCGGCACATCTCCGCCTTCGTCACCTGCCAGCTCGCCGCCGGACGCGGCCGCACCACCCTCTACCGCTGCCTGGCCACCCTCTCCAGCGCCCTCGGCGACGCCGTCCGACAACACCGCCTCCCCCACAACCCCGCCTCTCCCCCGGTCCTACGCCGCCCGCCGGCACCGGAACGACGCATCTGGACCGCGGAGGAGGCCGCACGCTTCCTCACCTACTGCCACCAGGCCGACCCCGAGATCGCCGACCTGTTCGAGTTCCTGATCGGGACCGGCATGCGCAAGGGCGAAGCCCTCGGGCTCCACTGGGACGACGTCCACCTGGGCGAGGGCGTCCTCTACGTGCGCTGCACGCTCTCCGCCATCGACAACAACCACCTCGTCATCACGGCGCCCAAGACCCGGTCAAGCCGCGGGTGGGTCGCCATCTCACCTCGCGTCGCCACCGCCCTGCGGCACCACGCCCGCACAACACGACCTACGCGAAGCGTTCCTGACGACCCGTTCGCCGGTCTCGTCTTCTGCCGACCCAACGGCCGACCGCTCGGACCGCACCAGGTCCTCGACCGGCTCCACCAGCTGTCCGAAGAAGCCGGCGTCCCGCGGATCACCGTCCACGACCTGCGTCACCTGGCGGCCACGATCACCATCTCCGCCGGCGTGCCGCTCACCGTCGTCTCCAAGACGCTGCGGCACTCCACCCTGTCGACCACCGCGAACATCTACAGTCACCTCACCCGGCAGGCAGCCCGCGAAGCCGTCGACACCATCGACCGCACCCTCACCGGAGCCCAGAACACCGGCCGCGAAACGCGCCGCCCGGCATGGCTGCGACCACCACGCGACCACCTACAGCATGTCCGCGTGGCCCTCGGCCGGTTCCACTCCCCCGCGCCGACGGCCTTCAGCGCCGGAGCTTCCCGGCCCCAGGCTGGACGTGCGACCACACTGCGACCACCATGGCCCCGGACGCACCAACGGCCGTCCTCTCATGGTTGAGAGAACGGCCTCCGACCTGCATAAAGCATGGTCGGGACGACAGGATTTGAACCTGCGACCCCTTGACCCCCAGTCAAGTGCGCTACCAAGCTGCGCCACGTCCCGTTGCCCCTGCGACCTGGGGTTTCCCCCTCGTGCGCCGGGCACATGCAGAACATTACCCCACGTTGAGGGGTGCGTGTGCACGGGTGAGCGGGGCGGGGGAGGATGGGGCGGTGGATGGTCGGGAGCGGGATCGGGACGGGGTGGGGCGGGCGCGGAGTGCGCGGCCGCGGGATGGGCTGGGGCGGCCGCTGGAGTACGGGGCCGCCGGGGTGGCGCGGCAGCCCGAGGGGGTGGTGCGGGCGCCCGGGGAGACGGTCGCGGAGGCGCAGCGGTTGCTGGACGCCGGGATGCCGTTCCACGCGCACGAGGTGTTCGAGGACGCCTGGAAGTCCGGGCCGCAGGAGGACGCCCCGCTGTGGCGGGGGCTGGCGCAGTTGGCCGTGGGGCTGACGCACGCCGCGCGGGGGAACGCCGTCGGCGGGGCGCGGTTGCTGCGGCGCGGGGCCGCTTCGCTGGGCGGGGTGGAGCGGGCGTACGGGACGGATCTGCCCGGGCTGGTCCGGTGGGCCGGGGAGCTGGCCCACCGGGTGGAGGCCGGGGCGGTGGTGGACGCGGCGCGGGAGGCGCCGCGGCTACGCGGAGGCGGGCTGTAGCAGGTCCCAGCGGTTTCCGTAGAGGTCCTCGAAGACGGCGACGGAGCCGTACGGCTCGTGGCGCGGCTCCTCCAGGAAGCGGACGCCCTCGGCGGTCATGCGGGCGTGGTCGGCGGCGAAGTCGGCGGTGTGGAGGAAGAAGCCGACCCGGCCGCCGGTCTGGTCGCCGACGCGGGCGCGCTGGGCGTCGTCCTTGGCGCGGGCGAGGAGGAGGGCGGCCTCCTTGGCGCCGGGCGGGCGGACGACGACCCAGCGGGACCCGTCGGGTCGCGGGGTGTCCTCGGCGAGTTCGAAGCCGAGGGCGCGGGTGTAGAAGTCGATGGCCTCGTCGTAGTCGCGGACCACGAGGGTGGTGAGGGCGATGTGGGATGACATGCCCTCATTGTGCGGGGGCGTCGAGGAGGACCACGTCCAGGGTGCGGGGGCCGTGTACGCCCTCGACCCGGTCGAGTTCGATGTCGCTGGTGGCGGAGGGGCCGGAGATCCAGGTCAGCGGGCGGGCGGGGTCGAGGCGTTCGAGGGCCTGCGGGACGGAGTCGACGACCTGGGCGGGGACGCGGACCACGCAGACGTGGTGGTCCGGGATCAGGGTGATGCGGCGCCGGCCCTGGTCGGGACCGCCGTCGAGGACGATCGTGCCGGTCTCGGCGATGGCCAGGGCGCAGCCGGTGACCACGCTGGAGACTCCGTCCAATGAGTGGGGGGTGGAGGGAGCCAGGTCCGCGACGGGGGTGGCGGAGGTCCGGGAGAGCCAGTGCGCGGGCACGGCCGGGGGGACGAGGACGGTGCGGGAGGCGGAGAGGAGGCGGGAGAGGAGGGCCGGGAGGCCGGCTTCGTCGGTGCGGTGGACCTTCGCCCGGTACTCCGTGAGGTGGGCGGCGAGCAGGTCGGCCGATTCGGCGGGGGTGCGGGTGCCGTGGGTGCGCAGGTAGTCCCGGGGGACGGGCGGGGCGTCCGGGGCGTGGGCGTTGGCCCGTCGGATGCGGGCGAGGATGCGGTCCCTCGTGGTCATGCCCGGTTCCCCCGTTCGCGGAGCCACCAGTCGCGGAAGGGTTCCGCGGGGATGTCGGGAAGGGCGCGGGTGTCCGTCCAGGCGCGGCCCGGGCCGGGGAGGCGGCGGGGGCGCAGGCGGCGGGCGCGGGCCAGGAGGCGTTCGGTGGTGCGCAGGGCGCCGGGGTGGTCCAGGAGGAGGCGGGCCGCGCGCATGGCGGCCCGTTCGGCGGTGTGTCCGTCGGCGGGGCGCAGGCGTACGCGGATGCCGGCGCGGGTGACGGGGCCGCCCTGGGCGACGCGTTCGCGCAGGTGGACCAGGACCTCGGGGATGTCGATGGCGACGGGGCAGACCTCGTAGCAGGCCCCGCACAGGGTGGAGGCGTAGGGCAGGGTGGCGTCGATGTCGCTGCCCGTGCCGCGTAGTTGGGGGCTCAGGATGGCCCCGATGGGGCCGGGGTAGACGGAGCCGTAGGCGTGGCCGCCGGCGCGTTCGTAGACGGGGCAGACGTTGAGGCAGGCGGAGCAGCGGATGCAGCGCAGGGCCTGGCGGCCGGTCTCGTCGGCGAGGGTGTCGGTGCGGCCGTTGTCGAGGAGGACGAGGTGGAAGGCGGACGGGCCGTCGCCGTCGGCCCCCTTCGACGGTCCCAGTCCGGTCCACATGGTGGTGTACGGGTTCATCCGCTCGGCCGTGGAGGAGCGCGGCAGGGTCTGGAGGAAGACCTCCAGGTCGCGGAAGGTGGGGACGACCTTCTCGATGCCGACGACGGAGATGAGCGTGTCCGGGAGGGTCAGGCACATCCGGCCGTTGCCCTCGGATTCGAGGACGACCATCGTGCCGGTCTCGGCGACCATGAAGTTGGCGCCGGAGACGGCGACTTCGGCGCGCAGGAACTTCTCGCGGAGGTGGAGGCGGGCGGCTTCGGCCAGTTCGCGCGGGTCGTCGCCGAGGCCTTCGGGGGCCGGGCGGCCCCACCTTCCCATCTCCGAGAGGAAGATGTCGCGGATCTCGTCGCGGTTGCGATGGATGGCGGGGACCAGGATGTGCGAGGGCCGGTCGTGGCCGAGCTGGACGATGAGCTCGGCGAGGTCGGTCTCGTAGGCGGCGATCCCGGCGGCCTCCAGGGCCTCGTTGAGGCCGATCTCCTGGGTGGCCATCGACTTGACCTTGACCACCTCGCGCGCGCCGGTGGCCTGGACGAGGGTGGTGACGATCCGGTTGGCTTCGTCGGCGTCGGCCGCCCAGTGCACGGTGCCGCCGGCCGCGGTGACGGCGGCCTCCAGCTGGAGGAGGTAGTGGTCGAGGTGGCGCAGGGTGTGGTCCTTGATCGCCTTGCCGGCCGCGCGCAGCCGGTCCCAGTCGGCGAGTTCGGTGACCGCGCGGGCCCGTTTGTCGCGGATGGTGTGGGTGGCGCGGCGGAGGTTGGCCCGCAGCACCTCGTCCCGTACGGCCTCCCCCGCCGCCTCGGGGAAGGGCGGGAAGGCGGGGGGCGGCGGGAAGGCGGGCATGCCCAGGTCCGTGCGGGTCATGGCAGCGGGTCCTCCTCGGTCGACGCCAGGATCTCGGCGAGGTGCAGGGTGCGCAGCGGGGCCCCGGCGTGGCGGAGGGTGCCGTCGAGGTGGGCGAGGCAGGAGTTGTCGGCCCCGCACAGCACCTCGGCGCCCGTGGCCAGCGCGGCGGCGGTCTTGTCGGCGCCCATGGCGGCGGAGACGTCGGGGTTCTTGACGGCGAAGGTGCCGCCGAAGCCGCAGCACTCCTCGGCGCCGGGCAGTTCGACGAGGTCCAGGCCCTTGACGGCGGCCAGCAGCCGCCGGGGGCGCTCCCCCAGCCCGAGGGTGCGCAGGCCGTGGCAGGAGGGGTGGTAGGTGACGGTGTGGGGGAAGTAGGCGCCCACGTCGGTCACGCCGAGCACGTCGACCAGGAACTCGGTGAGCTCGTACACCCGTGGGACGAGGTCCTCCGCGAGCCGCTCCAGTCCGCTCCCCCGGCCCTCACGGCCGGCCTCGCGGGCGATGCGCGGGTAGTGCGCGCGGACCATCGCGGCGCAGGAGCCGGAGGGGGTGACCACGTGGTCGTAGCCGGCGAAGGCCTCGGCGGTGCGGCGCAGCAGCGGTTCGGCCTCGCGGCGGTAGCCGGTGTTGTACTGGGGCTGGCCGCAGCAGCTCTGGGCCGCCGGGAAGTCCACGTCGACCCCGAGCCGCTCCAGGAGGCGGACGACGGCGATGCCCGTACGGGGGTACAGGGCGTCGTTGACGCAGGTGACGAACAGGGCGACACGCATGGTGGGCACAATAGCCCGGTGAAGAAGTTCTCAGTGATCGGTATAGGCGCGGGCGACCCGGACCACCTGACCCTCCAGGCGGTCAAGGCGATCGGCGCGGCGGACGCATTCCTCATCCTGGAGAAGGGGGAGGAGAAGGCGGACCTGACGGGGCTGCGGCGCACCATGCTGGAGGCGCACGCCCGGCCCGGCCACCGTCTGGTGGAGGGCCGCGACCCGGACCGCGACCGCGCCCCGGCCGAGTACGCGCCGACCGTGGACGGCTGGCGCAGCGCCCGGGCGGAGATCTTCGAGCGGTTCGTCGCCGAGGACCTGGCGGACGGTGAGACGGGCGCGTTCCTGGTGTGGGGCGACCCCTCGCTGTACGACTCCACGCTGGCGATCCTCGACGAGGTGCTGGAGCGCGGCCGGGTGTCCTTCGAGCACGAGGTGGTGCCGGGCATCAGCAGCGTGTCGGCGCTGCTGGCCCGGCACCGCACCAACCTGAACCGGGTCGGGCGCCCGGTCCAGATCACCACGGGCCGGCGGCTGGCGGAGGGCTGGCCGCAGGACGTGGACGACGTGGTGGTGATGCTGGACGCCCGGCACGCCTTCACCGCCCACCTGGACCAGGACCTGTTCATCTACTGGGGCGCCTACGTGGGCACCCCGGACGAGATCCTGGTCTCGGGGAAGCTGTCGGAGGTGTCCGGCCGCATCGAGGAGCTGCGGACCGAGGCCCGGGCCCGCAAGGGCTGGATCATGGACACGTACCTCCTGCGGCGCGCCTGACGGCGCCGGCGGCGGTCAGCGCAGGTAGGCGGGCAGGGCCGCGGCGAGGCGTTCGTACTCCTCGGGCCGGTTGTAGACCTGCCCGCAGACCCGCAGCCCACCGCCGCCCGGCCGGGGCCAGACCAGGACGCGGATACGGAGCTTCGCGGCGAGTTCCTCGCGCAGTGCCGTGGCCGCCTCCCGGGTCTCGGCCACGCCGGGCGGCAGCAGCAGGGAGCGCAGGGCCAGGCCGGGGGTGTGCGGCAGCGGGGTGAGGCCGGGGATCCGGGCGAGCAGTGCGGCGCCGTAGCCGGCCAGGGCGGCGTTGTGGGCGCGGACCCGGTCGGCGCCGAGGCGCTCGATGAGGTCGAGGCCCTCGGGGGCGGCGAGCCAGCCGGTGTAGTCGAAGGTGGCCCGGTACTCGACGGAGAGCGGGAAGCCCCGGTGGTCCTCCCAGGAGGGGCTGAGGGAGCGGATGCGGGCGCGGTGGGCGGGGGCCACGGCGAGGAGGGCGCTGCCGGAGGGGGCGTACCCCCATTTGTGCAGGTTCCCGAACCAGAAGTCGGCGCCGGCGGCGATCGGCTCGGCCAGCATGCCGGGGGTGTGGGCGCCGTCGACGACGGTGGTGATCCCGCGCGCGGCGAGCTCGGCGAGGAGCCGGGGGCCGGCGATGAGGCGGGCGGTCGGCGAGCTGACGTGGTCGAGCACGGCCACCCGGGTACGGGGGGTGACCCCGGCCAGGACGGCTTCGCGGACGGCGTCCTCGTCGGGGAGGCGGGGGTCGAGGGCCACGGTGGTGACCTCGGCCCGGCGGGCGGCGGCGTCGACGACGGTGCCGTAGCCGTGGTCGGTGACCAGGATCTCGTCGCCTTCGGCGAGGGGGATCGCGTCGAGGGCGAGGTTGGCGCCCTCGGTGGCGTTGGAGATGAAGCAGAGGCCGTCCGGGTCGGCCCCCAGGCGCGCCGCGATCCGGCCCCGGGCGGCGGTGAGCCGTTCGGAGACCCCGTTGAAGAAGGCGTCGGGGTCGGCGTGGGCCTCGGCGCGCAGGGCTTCCTGGGCCTCCTGGACGGGCAGCGGGACCGCCCCGTACGAGCCGTGGTTGAGGTGCGCGACGGCCGGGTCCAGCCGGAAGAGGGCGGGGCCGCCGGGGAAGGCGGAGGGGGCGGTCGGATGGGTCACGGATGCCTCCGGGTCGGGGACGGGCGGGCGCGCGCGGCCTCGTGGGCCGGCTCCGGCAGCATGCGGCGGTGCCGGGGCCCGGCGAAAGGGCCGCTTGTGCGGGATTGGCCTGGCGACCCCCGTCCGGAGCCCGTTTTCACCCTTCTTGCTCCTACCCCGTCCGGCCGCTGGTCGCCGCGTAGTACTGGAGGTCCTGCACCGGCACCGTGCGGTCCGCCGGGTAGGGCAGTTCCACCTCCGTCGCGGCCCGGCCGTCGCGCACCAGCCGGGCGGAGCTGACGCCGGGGCCGAGCGGGAGCAGTTCGGCGTGGAGTCCGGCCGGGGCCGTGTGCTCGCGGGTGGTGCGGCCGACGGTGGTGCGGACGGTCCCGGGGCCGGTGAGGAGGCTGAGCACCTCCACGGTGTCCCGGGCGGCGGCGCTGCCCTTGCGCAGGGACATCAGCAGGGACTGGGCGCCCGTCGGGCCGGTGTCGGCGAACTGGGTGCGGGCGGTGAGGTAGAGGGTGTCGCGGACGATGCGCGGCCAGGCGCCGGTCTTGAAGCGGGTCAGGTAGTACGAGGTGAGGTCGAGGTAGGCGTAGCCGTTGTGCAGGGAGGGCGCGAACTGGCTGCCCTCGGAGTAGTCGTTCCAGGTGGTCAGCTGGACCCAGTCGGCGCCGTCCTCGATGGCGTGGGTCCAGGTGGAGCGCAGGGTGGCGGTGTTGCCGGCCTCGTCGTAGATCCCCTGGTTGGGGCGGGCGTCCTGGACGGAGACCGGCTGCATCCAGATCCGGCCCAGCTCGTGGGCCCGCCGGACGTCGGCGGTGGCGCCCTCCTGGCCGGCGTAGCTGCGGCTGCCCCATGCGGAGAAGCCGTAGCTGATCGGCGCGAAGGCCGCGGCGTGGGCGTCGAAGTCGAGGAAGAGCGGGACGAGCGCGGTCCGGATCCCGTGCCGGGTCCGGAGGGTGTCGAGGACCCGGCCCCACCAGGCGGGGTCCTTCTGCTCGGCCTTGAACGGGGAGAGGACCAGGCGGCCGTCGGCGAGCCGGTGGGCGGCGGGGGACGCGGCGAGGGTGGCGACGGCGTCGGCGAGCACCGCGGGGTCGTCGGTGTCCAGGGCGGTCATGTCGGGCATCAGCATGATCGTGAAGGCGGGGTCCACCGCGTGGGCCGCCTCCATCAGCTGCCGGGCGCGGTCCCAGTTCTTGCCGGAGAGGGAGAGCAGGTCGAGGGTGAAGCCGTCGATGCCGGCGTCCCGGGCGGTGCGCACCTCCTGCCGGAGGTTGGCGCCCTCCCAGTCCCCGGCCTTCGGCGGGACGGGCAGGGGGCGGTCGCGGAGCAGGCCCCCGTAGCGCTGGTGCCTGCCGTTCTCACCGCCGGGGTCCAGGTAGTTGCGGGTGTAGTAGTCGGTGTCGGCGCTCGCGTTGTCCAGGGAGAGCGGGTACGGGGTGAAGTAGTGGGCGAACACGAGCTTGCGGCCGGCCCCGCCGGAGCGCAGGGTGGCCGGCCCGGGCAGGTCGAAGGGGAGGGCGCCGGCGGGGCGCGGGCCTCCGGTGTCGACCTGGCCGCGGGTGGCGGGGGGCGTGGCCCCGCCCGCCGCCGCGCCCTCGTCCCCGCCCGGCCGGGTGGCGGAGGGGACGGCGGACGGGCCCGCCCCGGCCGCGGGTGCGGCCCCCGGGGCAGGGGCGCCGGAGGGGAAGGGGTCCCCGGCGATGCCGGTGGCGGCGCCCACGCCGAGCAGCAGGAACACCGCGAGCAGCAGGGCCGGTAACGCCCTGCTCCCCCGCAGCCGCGGCCGGCGCCGGTGCGAAGAGGGCGTGCGCGCACGCCCGTTGGTCCGCCGGTCCGCTGTCATCGTCGAGCCCCTCCCCGGTACGCGCCCCGCTCGGGGGCTGCACAGCAGTAGAGCCGATGTCCGCGGTACGGACAACCGTTCCCCCGGTGACGGGGTGCGGCGCGGCACGTACGTCACGGTGACCACAGGAGCTACGAAGACCGCTGTGCCGGGGCTAATTTGGCGTGCATGCCGATGACCGTGGTGCGGCGCCGCCGTGGGGTGCTCCCGAGGCTGCGCAAACGCATGCGCAACTCCTTCCTCTTCGTGCCGTTCGCGGGCCTGCTGATCGGCTGGGTGCTGGCCACGGTCGTGGTCCGGGCGGACGCGTTCATCCATGACCTGGACGCCCGCTGGACCGATGTGGACCTCTCCGGCCTGTGGTTCCTGCGCACGGCCGCGGACTTCGGGTCGGCGGCCAAGACGGCGGTGGCGGCGGTCAGCTCGGCGATGCTGACGTTCATCGGCGTGGTCTTCTCGATCACCCTGGTCGCGCTCCAGATGGCGGCGGGCCAGTTCTCGCCGCGGGTGCTGCGCATCTACGTGGAGAGCCGGGTCACGAAGCTGACCCTGGGCACCTTCCTGTGCACGTTCCTGTACACCCTGCGCGTGCAGAAGGAGTACGGCTCCTCCGCCGACGACGGCGACTCCGTCGTGCCCTACCTGGGCGCCTCGCTCGCCATGGGGTTCCTGCTGCTGAGCCTCGTCCTGTTCGTCGTCTACGTGCACTCCACCATCCGGCTGATGCGGGTCACCTACGTGATGGACCGGGTGTGTCAGGAGAGCCTGCGGCTGATCCGGGACAGCGCCGGGCCCGCGCGCGGCGCGGCGGGGGGCGCCGGGGAGACCGGGGACGCCGGGGACGCCGTCCCGGACCCGGGAGGCCCGGCGGTCGGGCACGTCTGGCGGCCCGGCGTGCTCCAGGCCGTGGACGTGCCGCGGCTGGTGGCGCTCGCCGGACGGGACGGGCTCGTGCTGCACCTCGTCCCCCGGATCGGGGACTACCTGGTGCCGCACACCCCCCTGTTCCGGGTCGCGGGCGGGCCGGCGCCGGCCGACGCGGACCTCCAGGCGGCCCTGGAGCTGGGTGTGGAGCGGACCACCGAGCAGGACCTGGCCTTCGGGATCCGCCAGCTCGCCGACATCGCCTCCCGCGCCCTGTCCCCCGCGGTCAACGACCCGACGACGGCGGTACAGGCCCTGGACCGGATCCAGGTGCTGCTGACCGCCTTCGCCCGCCAGCCCCTGGGGCGGGCGTACCACCGGGACGCGGACGGCGCGGTGCGGCTGGTGGAGACCCTGCCGAGCTGGCCGGAACTGCTGGACCTGGCCCTCACCGAGGTACGGGACTACGGGATCGGTTCGGCGCAGATCACCCGGCGCATCGCGGCCTGCCTGGACGATCTGGAACGGCTCGCCCCGCCCGACCGGCGCGAGCCGGTGCGGCGCCACCGGGACCTGCTGGAAGAGGCCGTCCACACCACGGCGGCGAGCCCGCGGCGCGCGGCGTTCGCCCTCCGGCCGGACCGGCAGGGCATCGGCTGAACCCCGGACCTGAACCCACGGTCACGGAATACGACATTCCCCTAGTCATCCGCGTGAAGTGGCGCATAATCGTCGTCACGCGGCTCGAACCATCCCAGCTGCCGCACCGGTCACGCATGCGATGGGGGGCATCGTGATGATGGGGGATTCCAGACCCGCACGGTCCGACGGGACGGCCGGGACCTTACCGGCCACGTCGACCGAGCTGTCGGTCCTGCTCACCGCCGTGCGCCGGGGCCGGGTGCTGACCGTCACGGGCCGCTTCCGCGAACCGCGCGGCCTGCTGGTCCGGGACATCGCGCGGCGGATCTCGTCCAACTTCTGCGACGGCGCCTCGGTGGTCTCCGTGTCCGGGGACGGCGGCGTGCGCGAGCTCGTGACCGCGCTGGGCTGCCTGCCGGGTATGCCCTTCCTGCCCTGCGGGACCGCGGACGCCGCGTCCTGGCTGGCCGAACGGGACATGCTGCTGGTCCTGGACGACAGCGACCGGCTCTCCCCCGAGGCCCTGGCCTGGCTGCGGCGGCTGCTCGCCGTGGCGCCCGGACTGCGGATCCTGGCGGCGGGCCGCCACCCCCTGGCCGTCGGCGAGGGCCGCGTCCACCGACTCTGAGCCGGACCCGTACCTCTGCTAGCCCAGGATCGCGAGCGCCTGGTTCAGCGTCGCGGAGGGACGCATCACGGCCTCGGCCTTGGCCGGGTCGGGCTGGTAGTAGCCGCCGATCTCGGCCGGGGAGCCCTGGACGGCGACGAGCTCGGAGACGATGGCCTCCTCCTGCTCGGCCAGCGTCTTGGCGAGCGGCTCGAAGGCCGCGGCCAGCTGGGCGTCGTCGCTCTGGCCCGCCAGCTCCTGCGCCCAGTAGAGGGCGAGGTAGAAGTGGCTGCCGCGGTTGTCGATGCCGCCGAGGCGACGGGTCGGCGACTTGTCCTCGTTGAGGAAGGTGCCGGTGGCGCGGTCGAGGGTGTCGGCCAGCACCTGGGCGCGGGCGTTGCCCGTGGTGGTGGAGAGGTGCTCGAAGGAGGCGGCCAGCGCGAAGAACTCGCCGAGCGAGTCCCAGCGCAGGTAGTTCTCCTTGACCAGCTGCTGGACGTGCTTCGGGGCGGAGCCGCCGGCGCCCGTCTCGAAGAGGCCGCCGCCCGCCATCAGCGGGACGACCGACAGCATCTTGGCGCTGGTGCCCAGCTCCAGGATCGGGAAGAGGTCGGTCAGGTAGTCGCGCAGCACGTTGCCGGTCACCGAGATGGTGTCCTCGCCGCGGCGGATGCGCTCCAGGGAGAACTTCGTGGCCTCGACCGGGGAGAGGATCTCGATGGTGAGACCGTCGGTGTCGTGCTCGGCCAGGTAGGTCTTGACCTTGGCGATCAGCTGCGCGTCGTGGGCGCGGTTCTCGTCGAGCCAGAAGACGGCCGGGGCGCCGGTGGCGCGGGCGCGGGTGACGGCGAGCTTGACCCAGTCCTGGATGGGCAGGTCCTTGGTCTGGCAGGCGCGGAAGATGTCGCCGGCCGCGACCTCCTGCTCGATGACCGCGTTGCCCGCGGCGTCGACGACGCGGACGGTGCCCGCGGCGGCGATCTCGAAGGTCTTGTCGTGGCTGCCGTACTCCTCGGCCTTCTGGGCCATGAGGCCGACGTTCGGCACCGAGCCCATGGTGGACGGGTCGAACGCGCCGTGGGCGCGGCAGTCCTCGACGACGGCCTGGTAGACGCCGGCGTAGCTGCTGTCCGGGAGGACGGCGAGGGTGTCGGCCTCGGCGCCGTCCGGGCCCCACATGTGGCCGGAGGTGCGGATCATGGCCGGCATCGAGGCGTCGACGATGACGTCGGACGGCACGTGCAGGTTGGTGATGCCCTTGTCGGAGTCGACCATGGCGAGGGCCGGGCCCTCGGCGATCTCGGCGTCGATCGAGGCCTTGATCGCGTCGCCGTCGGCGAGGGCGCCCAGGCCGTTCAGGATGGTGCCGAGGCCGTCGTTCGGGGACAGGCCGGCGGCGGCCAGGGTCTCGCCGTAGCGGGCGAAGGTCTTCGGGAGGAAGGCGCGGACCACGTGGCCGAAGATGATCGGGTCGGAGACCTTCATCATCGTGGCCTTGAGGTGCACGGAGAACAGGACGCCCTCGGCCTTGGCACGCTCGATCTGGTCGTTGAGGAAGGTGCGCAGCGCGTCGACGTGCATGACGGAGGCGTCCACGACCTCACCGGCGAGGACCGGAACGGACTCGCGCAGGACGGTGACGGCGCCGTCGGCGGCGACGTGCTCGATGCGCAGGGTGCCGGCCTCGGTGACGACGGCGGACTTCTCGGTGGAGCGGAAGTCGTTCTCGCCCATGGTGGCGACGGTCGTCTTCGACTCGGGGGTCCAGGCGCCCATGCGGTGCGGGTGGGCCTTGGCGTAGTTCTTCACCGAGGCGGGGGCGCGGCGGTCGGAGTTGCCCTCGCGCAGGACCGGGTTGACGGCGCTGCCCTTGACCTTGTCGTAGCGGGCGCGGATCTCGCGCTCCTCGTCCGACTTCGGGTCGTCCGGGTAGTCCGGAAGGGCGTAGCCCTGGCCCTGGAGCTCGGCGATCGCGGCCTTCAGCTGCGGGATCGAGGCCGAGATGTTGGGCAGCTTGATGATGTTGGCCTCGGGGGTCTTCGCCAGCTCGCCGAGCTCGGCGAGGGCGTCGGCGATGCGCTGCCCCTCCTCGAGGTACTCGGGGAACACGGCGATGATCCGACCGGCCAGGGAGATGTCACGGGTCTCGACATTCACACCGGCCGTCGACGCGTACGCCTGCACCACGGGCAGGAAGGAATACGTCGCGAGGGCCGGGGCCTCGTCAGTGTGCGTGTAGATGATGGTCGAGTCAGTCACCGGATGCTCCGCTCCACAGTCTGCGTCTCTCGTCTGCAACATTGCTCGACATCAAGATATCTCGTGATCGGCCCGGTCAGGACAGCCCCCTGCCGCAACCCGAGCGAGACGCGTGTCACCTCCGGGCACGCGCGAGCGCCGTCACCGGCCGCGACGGCCGGTGACGGCGCTGGGAGGTGCGGTCCGCCCGGGGGCGGATCAGGCCGCGATCTGCTTGGGGCTGGGGCCGTACGCGTTCGGTCCGGCGTCACCCTCGGTGGCCATCAGGATGATCATCCAGATGAACCCGATGAAGGGGATGAAGCTGATCAGGTACCACCATCCGGACTTCCCGGTGTCGTGCAGCCGGCGGACCGAGACCCCCAGGGACGGGAGGAACACGGCGAGGGTGTAGATCCACGTGATGACCGGGTAGCTGCCGAGCGCGTAGTCCAGGATCGTCAGGACGATCACGATCGGGATGTTCCAGAGGAGGAACATCCAGTACTCCTGGCGGCGGGCCCGGCCCTGGAAGTCGGCGTACCGCTTGATGACGTCGAGGTAGTAGTTCACGAGTCCCCCCTTGGGACGGAACCTGCGGCCCCTCCCCTGAAAAACGGGGCCGGCCGGGGTTATGCCCTCGGGGTGCCGCCCTCAAGCCACTTCGAGCCAACCGAATAAAGCCAGCATCCCTGGTTTCAAAGGGAGTTGGGCTGCTCAGCGGTCCCGGGTCAGCCGATGTGGTACGAGTCCCCGTACACCTTCCAGTCAAGCGGGGTGTTCAGGTTGAGGTTGCCCTTCCTGAGGAAGACCCGCTGGGCGGTGTCGACGCGGCTGGTGTCGCTGTGGGCCTCCTCCTGCTTCATCGCCCAGACCCGGGCGTCGAGGAAGGCGTTCAGCCAGGCGGTCTCGTTGCCGCCCTGGGCCGGGGGCTTGGCCTTGGACAGGGCGCGCTTGCGGATGTTGCGGAAGCTGGTCGCGTCGCCGCCGTCGCCGTGCATCACGATGGCGTCGTAGTAGGCGAACTGGCCGAGGGTGCCCACGCCGTCGGACTTGCCCTGCTTGACGGCGGGGTCGAAGTAGACGCGGTCGCGCTCGTGGTCCTGGGCCTTCTTGAACTCGGTGTCCTGCGCGGCTTTGGCCCAGTCCTTGGTGAAGTTGGGGTCCAGGCCGCTGTGGGAGTCGGTGCCGTTGACCTTGCGCAGGGCCGGGAGGTACTTGGCGAGCACGTTCCCGGGCTTGACCTGGGTGTAGTACTCGACGAGGTCGAGCATGTCCCCGGTGCCGGAGCAGAAGCCGATGATGCCGGCGGTGTAGCCGCGGCCGTCGCCTATGTCCTCGATGTACTTGTACTGCGCCTTCCAGTCGAGGGAGGAGTTCTCGGCGCTGGAGACGATCTGCATGGCGATGTCCTTCTTCGCCGGGTCGTCCAGTCCGGCGGCCGCGCGGGCGGGGGTGGCCGCCGGGGCCGGGGCGGGGGCGGCGGGCGCCGCCTGAGCGGCCGCCGGGAGCGTGAGGAGGGTGGCGCCGAGGACGGCGCCGATGGCCAGGGTGGTGCGACGAGGGGCGAACACGAGGCCTCCGTAGGGGGGTTGAGCCTTCCCTGTTCCGTTAGGAAACTTTCCTACCAGATACGGGAAACGGAGGACACCCCTGGAGCGCACCTGTCCGGAATCAGCCCGTCCGGGCCCGGCTCAGCCCTCCCGGCGGACCGCCGGACGCTCGCGCAGGGCCTGCTTCGCCGCGGGCCATTCGGGGCGGGTCAGCGAGAAGACCACCGTGTCGCGCACATGACCGTCCCGCATCACCATGTGCCGGCGCAGGATCCCCTCCTGCGTCGCGCCGAGGCGGGCGATGGCGGCGCGGGAGGCGGCGTTGCGCACGTCGGTGAGCAGCTCGACCCGGTTCATCCCGAGCTCCTCGAACGCGTGGGTGAGCATCAGGAGCTTGGCCTCGGCGTTCACGCCGGTGCGCTGCCAGCTCCGGCCGAGGAAGGTCCAGCCGATCTCCAGCCGCCGGTGGGCGGTGTCGATCTTCATCAGCCGGGTCGAGCCGGCGATCCGGCCGGTGGCCAGGTCCACCGTCGCGTACGCGAGCTCCGTGCCCGCCGCCCGCCCCGCGACGGCGTCGGTGATGAAGCCGCGCACGTCGTCGGGGTGCGGGACGAGGGTCACCGCGAGCTCCCAGAGGCTCCCGTCCCGGATCGCCTCGCAGAGCCCGTCGTGGTGCCGGTGGTCCAGCGGCTCCAGCCGTACCCGCCGACCGGTGAGCTCCCCCGTCACGCGGTCCGCCGACGCGCGGTCCGCCGGTATCCGTTCCGCCGTCGTACGTTCCGCCGGTATGCGTTCCGCCGTCGCCGGTTCCGCCACTGCCCGTTCCACCGCTGCCCGTTCCGTCATGCCTGACCCACCCGTTCGCGACGCCGATCCGATCCGTCTTCCGACAGCCGGACCCTAATCCGGACGGGGCTGTTTCACGCCATCGATTTCGCGGGCCGGGCGGACGGGCCCGGCGGGCTCAGAGCCAGCCGTTGCGGCGGAAGCCCCGGTGGATGACCCAGCAGGCCACCGCCATGACGGCGAGGACCAGCGGGTAGCCGTACGTCCAGTGGAGCTCCGGCATGTGGTCGAAGTTCATCCCGTACACCCCGCACACCATCGTCGGCACCGCCACGATCGCCGCCCATGCCGTGATCTTGCGCATGTCCTCGTTCTGCGCGACCGTCACCTGCGCCAGGTGCGCCTGGAGGATCGAGTCGAGGAGCCCGTCGTACGCGGCGATCTGCTCGGTCGCCCGCGTCAGGTGGTCGGCGACGTCCCGGAAGTACGCCCGGACCTCCGGCGGGATCACCGGTATCGGCTGCGTGGCCAGCTGTTCCAGCGGCCGCCCCAGCGGGGCCACCGCCCGCCGCAGTTCGAGGAGTTCGCGCTTGAGCTGGTAGATCCGGCCCGCGTCGCCGCGTCCGCCGTGCTCGCTGAAGACGGCCGTCTCCACGGCGTCCATGTCGCTCTGCACCGCGTCCGTGACGGCGACGTAGTCGTCGACGACATGGTCCGCCATGGCGTGCAGCACGGCCGCCGGACCCTTCGCCAGCTGCTCCGGCTCGGCCTCCAAGGCCTCGCGGACGGGACCGAGGGTGCCGTGGCCGCCGTGCCGGATCGTGATGACGAAGTCCTCGCCGACGAAGGCCATCAGCTCGCCGGTCTCCACCACCTCGCTGGTCGCCGTCAGCTCCTCGTGCTCGACGTAGCGGACGGTCTTGAACACCGCGAAGAGGGTGTCGTCGTAGCGCTCCACCTTGGGCCGCTGGTGGGCGTGGACGGCGTCCTCGACGGCCAGCGGGTGCAGCCCGAGCAGCTCCGCGAGTCCGGCGAGCTCCAGTTGGGAGGGCTCGTGCAGGCCTATCCAGACGAAGCCCTCGCCCGTCTTGCGGACCCGGCGCAGCGCCTCCTCGACCTCGCCGCAGCCCTCCTGGCGGATGCCGTCCTGGTAGACCACGCAGTTGACCACGGCGCTGCCGAGCGGCGAGCGGGCCGGGTGGCTGAGGTCGACGGCCCGCCGGTAGCCGCGGCGCACGGCCCGGCGCAGGTTGCTGAACATGGACAACGGGGTACTTCCCTTCGGCGGATCAGCGGCCAGTCTGCCACCGTGGCGCAGCGGGGCCCGCCGCCAGGTCAGGCGCGATCGACGAAGACGCTGGTCGACTTCACCCGCGCCGTGGCCCGCGAGCCCACCTCCAGGCCCAGTTCCTCCACGGCCTCCCGGGTGAGCAGGGAGACGATGCGGTGCGGGCCGGCCTGGATCTCGACCTGGGCGTCGACGGTGCCGAGCTTGACGCCGGTGACGATGCCGGGGAAGGCGTTGCGCGCCGAGGTGTACGGCTCCTCGCCGTCGGCCCCCTCCTGCGCCGCCTCGACGCAGAACGCGGCCAGGTCCGGGCCGTCCACCATCCGGCGGGTGCCCTCGCGGCGGGTGGGGAAGCGCTCGGCGTCGGCCCAGCGGCGGGCCGTGTCGACGCTGACGCCGAGCAGCCGGGCCGCCTGGCCGATGGTGTAGGACTCCATGCGCGCAGCTTAGGCGGGGGCCCGGCGGGGTCCTAACAGGCGGGGGAGGATCCCTTCTGGCCGGTGAGGTCGCGGTTGTAGAGCCAGCCGGTCTGGTTGGTGCCGTCCACGCGGACGAACGTCCACTGGTTGCCGTACGAGTTGACGACGTAGCAGTGGTACCAGAGCTTGGTCCCGCTCTTGACCAGGCTGCCCTGGGCGCACTGCTGGTAGGGCGCGGCCAGGAGGTGGTGGTCGCCGGATATGTAGCCGTAGGTGCCGGGCTTGGGGTCCTCGTGGGTCCAGCCGGCGCAGCCCGTCGGGGTGGGGCCCGGTTTGGCGGCGGCGGACGGGGACCCCGACGCGGAGGGCGAGGCGGTGGACTTCTTCGAGGCCGAGGCGGACGGGCCGGTGCGGGTCGGAGAGGGGGACGGGCCGGGGCTCGCGGCGGCGGGCGGGTCGCCCGGGGCCGTGGAGGCGGGGGCGGAGGCCGGGGGCACAGCGCTGGTACGGGCCTTCTTGCCGCCGCCTCCTCCTCCGGAGGTCAGGGCGTAGGTGACGCCTCCGGCGGCGAGTACGGCGGCCACGGCGGCGGCGACCACGATCCGACCCCGGGCCCGGCCCCGGCCCCGGCCCCCGGGCACGCCGACGGCTGCGGGCGGCGACCCCGCGGGGCCGCCCTGCGGGACGCCCGGCGCGGGGAACGGGGCGTAGGGGGACGGGGTGTGGGGCTGCTGCGGAAACGATCCACCAGCACCCGGGTGCGGCGGCCCGAACCCGGCCGGCGCCCCGGCGCCGGAGGCAGGGAGGGCCGGGCCGCCGGGCCCGGCGAAGGACCCTCCGGCGGACCCGGCACCGAACGGCGGCGGCGCGACCGCCATCGGGGCCGTGGCCGTCGGCCCGAACCCGGCCGACGGCTGCACCCCGCCCGGGCCCGGGCCCGGAACACCGGCCGCGCCCGGCTGGAGGGACCCACCGCCCACACCACCCGGGGCCGGCGGCACGGCCACTGGGGGCTGCCCGGGGTACGCCCCCGGATGCACGACCCCACCCGGCTGGGAGGGCTGGGCAGCCGCACCATCCCGGCCCGGCGGCACGGCCGCAGCCGGCTGCCCGGGGTACACGGCCACCGGCGCGCCCGGCTGGAGGGCCCCGCCGCCCCCGTGCCCCGGGCCCGGCGGCACGACCCCGCCCGACTGGCCGGGCTGGGCACCCGCACCATCCCCGCCCGGCGGCGTAGCCGCAGCCGGCTGCCCGGGGTACGCCCCCGGCCCGACGGGCCGGCTGGCCGCACCGTCCCGCCCCGGCGGCACGGCCGCAGGGGGCTGCAGCGGGTACGCCCCCGGCTCGACGGTCCCGCCGGGCAGCGCAGGGCCTGCGACCGGAACGGCCACACCGGGTGTGCCGGGTGCGGCGGGGCCGGGCTGGTGCGTGGTGGGGGCCGTGGTGCCGGCCCCGGCGGCCACCGTTTCCAGGAGGGTCCGGGCCTGGTCGGCGGTCGGGCGGGATTCCGGGTCCTTCGCCATCAGCGCCTGAAGCACCGGCCCCAGCGGGCCCGCCCGCCGGGCCTCGGGCAGGGGTTCGGCGACGATCGCGGACAGCGTCGACCACACCGAGGTCCGGCGGAACGGCGAGACGCCCTCCACCGCCGCGTACAGGGTCATCCCGAGCGACCAGATGTCCGAGGCGGGGCCGGGCTCCCGGCCCTGGGCGCGCTCCGGCGGGAGGTAGTCCAGCGAGCCGACGATCTCGCCGCTGCGGGTCAGCTTCGCGAGCTCCTCGTCGTCCGGGTTCTGCATACTGGCGATGCCGAAGTCGGTGAGGACGACCCGGCCGCCCCGCTCCAGCAGCACGTTGCCCGGCTTGACGTCCCGGTGCAGGACCCCGGCCCGGTGGGCGGCGTCGAGGGCGTCCATCAGCTTCGCGCCGATCGCGGCGGCCTCGTAGGGGTCCAGCGCACCGCGCCGTGCGACGACCGCGTCGAGCGAGGGCCCGTCGACGAGTTCCATCACGATGACCGGGAGCCCCTGGTCCTCCGTCACGTCGTGCACGGTGACCACGCCCGTGTGCCGGATCCGGGCGGCGGCCTGGGCCTCCCGCCGCATCCGGGTGCGCAGGTCGGCCAGTTCGGCGGGGGCGGCGTCGGTGTAGGCCCGCAGCAGCTTGACGGCGACCTCCCGGCCGAGGACCTCGTCGACGGCCTTCGCGACCACGCCCATGCCACCGCGGCCGACCACCGAGGTCACCCGGTAGCGCCCCCCGAGTGCCCTGCCGACGAGCTCCCCGTCGTTCGCCTGCTCCGATGGCACCGGCACAGCCCGCCCCCCGTTCCCTCACCGGCCGTCCGTCGACGGCCTGCCGGGCCCAAGCGTAGAGGCATGATCACGTCAGGGTTCACCGGGTCGGCGGAGCCGGTTCATCCGGCGTCCTCGCGCGGCAGATGGGCCTTGGCGTCCTCGTACGTGGCGCTGCCGGGGCCGGTGGCGGGGGCGTAGAAGAGGTTCAGGACCCCGGTCTCGAAGGTCTCGCTGGAGACCAGCCGCAGCGGGATCGGGGGCCCGTCGTCGGCGAACAGCCGCATGCCCCGGCCGACGACCAGGGGGTGCACCAGCAGGTGCAGCCGGTCGAGTTCGCCCGCGGCCAGCAGTCCGCGGACCACGGAGACCGAGCCGCTGACCGCGATGCGGCCGTCGCCCGGCTCGCCCTTGAGGGCCCGCACGCCCTCGACGAGGCCGCCGCGCAGCAGCTCGGCGTTGCGCCAGCCGAGGTCGGGGGTGCCGTGCGAGACCACGACCTTGCGCGTGTCGCCGAGCCGCTTGGCGAAGGCCGCGTCCTCGCCGCCCGCGGCCTCGCGCTCCGGCCAGGCCCCGGCGAAGCTCTCGTAGGTCCGGCGGCCGAGCAGCAGGGTGTCGGCCGTGCCGACGACCGCCTCGACGGCGGCGCCCATCTCGTCGTTGAAGTAGGGGAAGTGCCATTCGTGCGGCGACTCCACCACGCCGTCGAGGGATACGAACAGCTCTGCGGTGATCTTCCTCATCCCGGTGCTCCCCGGCAGTCGGTCGGCGTACGCCCGTCCCTCCCAGTAGACGACGGCCGCGGCCGGCCCTCATCCCGGGCGCGCCCGGACCCGGGGCGGTCAGCGCGGCCGGTCGCCGGCGCCGTCCCCCCGCGGGCCCGGCCGGCCCGGGGGCAGGAGGGCCGCGCGGGCGGTCTCGGCGACCAGCAGGGCCACCGCCGCCAGGGCGGGCGAGTCCAGCTTCCACTGCTGCCAGTACAGCGGGACGTCCAGCGTCCGCCCCGGCGTCAGCCGGACGAGCGCCCCGGCGCGCAGCAGCGGCCCGGCCTGCGGCTCGGGCACCAGGCCCCAGCCGAGTCCGGCGGCCACCGCGTCGCGGAAGCCCTCCGAGGTCGGCACCCGGTGGCGGACGGGCGAGGCGCCGGTCCCGTCGCCGGTGAGCGAGCGGACGAAGGCGTCCTGGAGGTCGTCGCGGCGGTCGAAGACGATGGTCGGCGCGGTGCGCAGGTCCACCGCCGGGTCCCCGGTGAGGTGGCGGGCCGCGAAGCCGGGGGCGGCCACCGGCAGGTAGCGGGCGAGCCCGAGGGCGCTCGCGGTGCAGCCGGCCACCGGGTCCGGCGAGGAGGTGACGGCCGCCATCACCTGGCCCTCGCGCAGCAGGGCCGTGGTGTGGGACTCGTCCTCGCGGTACAGCTCGAAGCAGACGGGCGGCTCCTGCGGGACCCGGCTCAGCACGGGGAGGAACCAGGTGGCCAGCGAGTCCGCGTTCACGGCGATGGGGAGGCGGACCGGCCCCTGCCCGTCGGCCGTGCCCATGCCCAGCTCGGCCCGGGCGTCGCGCTCCAGCCGGGCGAGCTGGCGGGCGAAGCGGACCACCACCTCGCCGGACTCGGTGGCGCGCACCGGCTTGGTGCGCATCAGCAGGACCCGGCCGGTGCGCTGTTCGAGGGCCTTGACCCGCTGGCTGACGGCGGAGGGCGTCACGTGCAGGGCGGCGGCGGCCGCGTCGAAGGTGCCCTCGTCGACGACCGCGAGCAGGGTCCGCACCTGGTCCAGGGGAAGCTCATCCATCACGAACGCTAAGGGTACGTAAAAATCTTTAGCTGTACTGAGGCTGGTGCGCTGCCTACGGTCGGAGGCATGAACAACGGCATCACCGCAGCGCTCCTGGCCGGCTTCGGCACCGGCCTCTCCCTCATCGTCGCCATCGGCGCGCAGAACGCCTTCGTGCTCCGGCAGGGCGCGCGCCGGCACGCCGTGCTGTGGGTGGTCGCCATCTGCGCCGTGTCCGACGCGGTCCTGATCGCCCTCGGCGTGGCCGGGGTCGGCGCCTTCGTCACGGCCTGGCCGGCCGCCCTGACGGCCGTGGGCATCGCCGGTGGCGGCTTCCTGATCTGCTACGGGGTCCTCGCGGCGCGCCGGGTGCTGCGCCCGGTCCCGGGCGCGGCCCTGACCGCCGGCGGGGGCGCCTCCGGGTCGGCCCGCGCGGCCGTGCTGACCTGCCTGGCGATGACCTGGCTCAACCCGCACGTCTACCTGGACACCGTCCTGCTGCTCGGCTCGCTCGCCGCCGACCGGGGGGACCTGCGCTGGGCCTTCGGCATCGGGGCCGGCCTGGCCAGCCTGACCTGGTTCTCCACCCTCGGCTACGGGGCCCGGCTGCTGAGCGGGCTGCTCGCGAAGCCGGGTGCCTGGCGGGTGCTGGACGGGCTGGTGGCCGCGACCATGGTCACGATGGGCGGCATGCTCCTGGCCCGGGCCTGAGGTCCTCGGGCACGGCCCGGCGCAGCCGCCGCGGCGCGGTCGCGTCCGCCGGGGGCGCGGGGACGGTCGCACCGGGCA
>NZ_JBHVUQ010000004.1:0-111796 GCF_042884105.1 Streptomyces sp. NPDC058157 | reverse complement strand
CCGCCGGGCCGGGCTCCGGCACGGGTTCCAGGCCCCCGGCCCGCAGCAGGTAGCGGGCGTCGGGCAGGCCGGCCAGTCGGCCGGGGTCGTGGTCGACGAAGACCACCGTGCCCCCGGCGGCGGTGGTTTCGGCGACGGCGCGGTCCAGCTCCGCGCGGGCGGACGCGTCCAGGCCGGTCCAGGCTTCGTCGAGGACGAGCAGGCCGGGCCCGGCGAGCAGGGCCTGGGCGACGGCCACCTTCTGGCTGGTCCCCTTGGACAGTTCGGCCAGCGGGGTGCGGGCGAAGCGGGCGGCGCCGAACCGCTCCAGCCCGTCGGCCGCCCGCCGGGCCGCCTCGGCGCCGGTCAGCCCGTGCACCCGGCCGAGGTGGGTCAGGTAGGCCCCGGCCGTCAGCGGCAGCACGGCGGGGAAGCGCTCGGGCACGTACGCGACCCGGGACGCCCGGCCGGTGATCCGCCCCTCGGTCGGGGTGTCGATGCCCGCGAGGAGCCGCATCAGGGTGGACTTGCCGCCGCCGTTGCCGCCCTCGATCCGGACCAGGACGCCGGGCGGCAGCTCCATCGCGACCCCGCGCAGCACCCAGGGCCGCCGCGTGCGGTAGCGGCGGCCCACTCCGGTGAGCCTCAGTGCGCCGCCGCCGACTCGGTGAGCTCGCTGGGCCGGACGATGACGAAGCCCTCGCCGCGCAGCATCAGCTGGATCGCCTCGCCGGAGCCGCCGCGGATCATCGAGCCGACGGACTGGGAGCGGTGCAGCCCGGTCTCCAGCTGGGCGCTCCAGCCGACGACCGCGTCCGTGTCCACGTACACCGGGGACTGCGCGGTGACCGGGATGACGATCGGGTTGCCGTCGCAGACGACGGCGAGCTTGCCGGTGCCGGTGAAGAGGCTGTTGAAGAGGCCGCCGCCGGTCATCCCGGCGCCCTTGACCATCTTGATCTCGTACGACAGCGTCGCGTCGAAGCACAGCACGTTGCGCCCGTTGATGGTGAGGGCGTCGCCGGGTTCGAAGTCGATGATGAAGCAGTTGCCGGCCTGGTGCGCGAACCAGGCCTCGCCCTGCCCGCGTACGGACATCAGCGCGAGGCCCTCGCCCGTGACGGCGCGCTTGAGCATGCCGCCGATGCCCTGGCCCTTGCGCTCGAACTGGAGGTTGCCGCGGAAGGCGACCATCGAGCCCTGCCGGGCCAGCATCTCGCCGTTGACGGCGTACTTGACGGACTTGGCGTTCTGCAGGGACATCCCGGGCGCGGCGGCGGGCTGGGCCAGGTTCTCGCTCGCGAAAAGGTCACTCTTCATGGACATGATCCTCGCCCGGGCCGGCCACCCGGGACATCCTCCTCAAGACGGAGCCTGGCATCCTTGGCGGGATGAGCAGCGAGCACACGAACCAGACCTCAGAGGTACCCGCGGTGGGGGCCGACAGCCCCTTCCGGAAGGAGCACGCACTGCGCGACGAGGCCCCGCAGTTCGTCCTGCCGCTGGTCGTACGCATCGAGAAGGACGGGCCGCCGGCCCGGACGGACGCGCTGGAGACGGCGGCCCGGGCGGTGCTGGTCCTCCTCACGGACGAGCGCGCGCACGGCGAGGGCGAGTGGGCGCGGGCGGTCCGCGACTGGCAGGACGCCCGGATCCGCAAGGTGGTCCGCCGGGCGCGCGGCGCGGAGTGGCGCAAGGCCGCCTCCCTGCCGGGCGTCACGGTCCAGGGCGCCGCGTCCGAGGTACGGGTCTTCCCGCCGGTGCCCCTGGACGGCTGGCCCAAGGAGCTGGCCAAGCTCCAGGTCTCGGGCACGGACCTGGACGACCCGGAGCCGGCGCCCGCCCCGGAGCCGGGGGTGCCGGTGCTGTGGCTGAACCCGGAGCTGGACATGTCGGCGGGCAAGGCGATGGCCCAGGCCGGGCACGCGGCGCAGCTGGCCTGGTGGGAGCTGACGGCGGCGGAACGCGCCCTGTGGCAGGCCTCGGGCTTCCACCTGGCCGTCCGCACCGCCCCGCGCGAACGCTGGGCGGAACTGAGCACGAGCGGCCTCCCGGTGGTCCGCGACGCGGGCTTCACGGAGATCGCCCCCGGCAGCTGCACGGTCGTCTCGGACCACCCGGCCCTGCGGGCCCGGCTGTGAACTGGCGGGAGCTGGTCCTGGGGCTGCTGCCGGAGGCGGAGCTCGCCGGGGCGGCGGGCGAGGCGGACCTCGCCGAGGTGGAGCGGGTCCTCGGGCAGGCCCTGCCCGCCGAGCTCCGCGCGCTGCTGCGGGTCTGCGACGGGGTCGTCGGACGGCACGGCACCGACGTGGTGTGGAGCGCCCGGCGGATCGCCCGGGAGAACGCGCAGCTGCGCGGTACGCCCGCCTTCGCCTCGCTGTACATGCCGTTCGAGCCGCTGATGTTCTTCGGGGACAACGGCGGAGGGGACCTCTTCGGCGTCGTGCGGGTGCCGGAGCGGTCCGACGTCTTCGTCTGGGACCACGAGTCCGACGGGCGTTCCTGGGCGGCCGGCGGGGTGGAGGACTACCTGCGACGGGCCCTGCCGGCGCGGGGGGACTGGTACCGGTACTGAGGGGGCCGGCCGGTGGTGGTGGCCGGGAACCTCAAATGTTGCTCTGAACGTCCCCTCACGGTGGTTGGCCCGTTCGCGTCGGGGCCATGACATCGGCACGGAGTCCTTGAGAGGGGGCGAGGGGGACATGAAGCCCATGGCACGCCTGGGGGTGGGCATCGGCTGGAGGCCGGAGATCGCCGAGGCGGTCGAACGGCTGGAGGGGCTGGACTGGGTCGAGGTGGTGGCCGAGAACGTGTGTCCGGGCCACCTGCCCGAGTCCCTGCTGCGGCTGCGCGAGCGGGGCGTGCGGGTCGTGCCGCACGGGGTCTCGCTGGGGATCGGCGGCGCCGACCGGCCCGACGCCGGGAAGCTGGCCGCGCTCGGGGAGCGGGCCGTGGCGCTGGGGGCGCCGCTGGTCACCGAGCACATCGCCTTCGTGCGCACCTCCTCGCCCGCGCTGGAGGCCGGCCACCTGCTGCCCGTGCCGCGGACCCGCGACGCGCTGGACGTGCTGTGCGAAAACGTGCGGATCGCCCAGGACGCGCTGCCGGTTCCGCTGGCGCTGGAGAACATCGCCGCGCTGGTGTCCTGGCCCGGGGAGGAGCTGACGGAGGGGCAGTTCCTGACCGAGCTGGTCGAACGCACGGGCGTACGGCTGCTCGTCGACGTGGCGAACCTGCACACCAACCGGGTCAACCGGGGTGAGGACCCGGCCGCCGTGCTGGACTCGATCCCGCTGGAGGCGCTGGCGTACGTGCACGTGGCGGGTGGTGTGGAGCGCGACGGCGTCTGGCACGACACGCACGCGCACCCGGTGCCGCCGGTGGTGCTCGACGTGCTGACGGGGCTGCGGGAACGGGTGGACCCGCCGGGCGTGCTGCTGGAGCGGGACGACGACTTCCCCGAGGAGGAGGAACTCGCCGGGGAGCTGGAGCGGATCCGCGCGGTGGTGGCGGGCGCGGCCGGTCCGGTGCGTCCGGGTGCGCCGGTCACCGTCGCCGTACGGGCACAGGCGCCGGGTCCGGTCGCCGAGGCCGTGCGGACCCGGGTGGGGCTCGGTCAGGCCGCGCTGCTGTCGGCGCTGGTCGCCGGGACGCCCGTGCCCGAGGGGTTCGACCGGCAGCGGGTGCGGATCCAGTCGCGGGCGCTGGCCGCCAAGCGGGCGTCGGTGGTGGAGAGGCTCGCGCCCGAGCTGCCCGGGATCCTGGGCGGTCCGGAGGCCTACCGCACGGCGTTCCTGGCGTACGCGCGGCGGCGCCCGATGACGGGCGGGTACCGGCGTGACGCGCTGGACTTCGCGGAGCACCTGCTGATCCGGGACCTGCCCGAGGACCCGGCCGCGCGGCGCCGGCTCACCGCCTGGTGGCGGGAGCGGGCCGGGGCGCGGCCGCCCCGGCGGATCGTGCGCTGGGCCCGTGCGCTGGCGGGGCGGGGTGGCCGGTGAACGAGCTGGCGGTGGCGGTGTGGGCCGCCGTGCTCCTGTCGAGCCTCGGGCTGCTGCTCGGGCCGCGCCGGGTGCGGGTGTCCGGGACTCCCGAGGTGCACGACCTGTCCGAGGCGGCGTTCCTGGCGGGCGGGCCGGGGGCGGTGGTCGACGCGGCGCTGGTCGCGCTGCTCGGGGACGGCCGGCTGGTGGCGGGCGGCCCGGGCATCGTCCACGAGGGGCGTGGGGTGCCGGGCGCGGACCCGGCCGAGCGGGCCGTGGTGTCGGCGCTGCGGGCGGCGCCGTCCGGGTGGCTGTACCAGGTGCGGTACGCCGCCATGGTGGACCCGGCCGTGCAGGAGGTGGGCGACGCCCTCGCCGCGCGCGGGATGATCGCCGCTCCCGGGGCGGGGCGGGGGCGGCGGCGCTGGGGGCTGGTGCAGACCGTGGTGTGCGCGGCGCTGATCCCGGTGTCGCTGCCGGTGACGTTCGTGGCGATGGCGCTGAGTCAGGAGGCCCAGCTGCCGTTCGTGCTCAAGGTGCTGCCGGTGCTGGTGGCCGGGATCGTGGCGGGCGCGTTCGGCGCGCGGCGGGCGCGGCGGCGGGTGACCCCGGCGGGCCGGGCCGCGCTGCGGCGGGCCCGGGCGCGGCACGCCGCCGAGACGGCCCCGGCGGTACGGACCGCCCTGTACGGGCTGAAGGGGCTGCGGGATCCGGGGCTGCGGGCGCAGCTGGTGCCCGCGGCGCGCGGTACCCGGCTGGCCGCGGCCCAGGCGCGGGCCCGGGCGCGGGGGCGGTCGTCCGGCGGGGGCTCCTCGCACTCCTCGCACGCGTGCGGTTCCTCGTCCGACTCCGTCGACCTGGTCCCCGTGGTGTGGTGCGCCTCCGGTGACGGCGGGTCCTCGGGGTCCGGCGGCTGCGGGGGCGGTTCCGGCTGCGGGAGTTCCGGTTCGAGCTGCGGCGGGTCCTCCGGCTGTTCGAGCGGGAGCAGTTGTTCGAGCGGGTCGAGCTGCTCCAGCGGGTCCAGTTGCAGCAGCGGGTCCAGTTGCTCCAGCGGGTCCAGTTGCAGCAGCAGTAGTTCGAGCTGCTCCAGCAGCACCTGACGCCGGGTCCCGGGGGGGGAGCCGTACCACCCACTGAAATGTGTCATTCAAGATCTTGATGTTTGTACATCCCCATGCCAGATTCGGCGCAGCACCACCTGGGTCGACGGCGGAGCTCATCCCGGCTGCGCCGCAACTGCTGCGGGGAGAGGCCACCACCATGCCGGAACGACAAGCGCCCGGGGACCGCCTCGCGGTCGAGAGACGGACCATCGAGGCGGTCCCGGACACCGAACGGCACGGTACGCCGCGCAGCCAGTTCACCCTCTGGTTCGGCGCCAACATGCAGATCACCGCCATCGTCGACGGCGCGCTGTCGGTGGTCTTCGGCGCCGACGCGCTCTGGGCGATACCCGCGCTGCTCCTCGGCAACCTGCTCGGCGGCATCGTCATGGCGCTGCACTCCGCGCAGGGGCCGCGACTGGGCGTACCGCAGATGATCTCCAGCCGGGCCCAGTTCGGGGTGTACGGGGCGGTCCTGCCACTGCTGCTGGTGATCCTGATGTACCTCGGCTTCGCCGCGACCGGCAGCGTGCTGGCCGGGCAGGCGATGTCCGCGATGCTGCACATCGGGACGGAGGCCGGGATCCTGCTCTTCGGAGCGCTGACCGCCCTCGTGGCGGTGACCGGCTACCGCCTCATCCACATCGCGGGCCGCATCGCCACCGTCGTCGGGGCGCTCGGCCTCGGCTACCTGATGGTGCGCCTGTTCACCCAGTACGACGTCGGGGCGCACGTCGGTACCAAGGGGTTCGAGGCGGCGACCTTCCTGCTCTCCGTGGGACTCGGGGCCGGCTGGCAGCTCACCTTCGGCCCCTACGTCGCCGACTACTCCCGCTACCTGCCCCGCGACACCAGCACCCGGGCGACGTTCTGGTCCACCTTCGCCGGCTCCGTCATCGGATCCCAGTGGGCCATGACGCTGGGCGCGCTCACCGCGGCCGTCGCGGGCAAGGCCTTCCTGCCCGACCAGGTGGGCTTCCTCGGCGGGCTGGCGGGCCCGGCGTTCCTCGCGTTCCTCGTCTACCTGGTCATCGTGGTCGGCAAGCTGACCGTCAACTGCCTGAACGCCTACGGCGGCTTCATGTCGATCCTGACGACCGTCACCGCCTTCGACCGCCGCTCACGCGTCTCGCCGCCGGTGCGCGCCGCCTACATCCTCGGCTTCATCGCCGTGTCCATGGTCATCGCGCTCGCCGCCAGCGACGACTTCCTGACCAACTTCAAGAACTTCGTCCTGCTGCTCCTGACCGTGTTCACGCCGTGGAGCGCGATCAACCTGGTCGACTACTACCTGGTCTCCCGCGAACGCGTGGACATCCCGGCCCTCTACGACCCGGCCGGCCGCTACGGCCGCTGGAACGCCGCAGCGCTGGCCTGCTACCTCCTCGGCATCGCCGTGCAGGTCCCGTTCCTCGCCACCAAGCTGTACACCGGGGCGATCACCGAGCGGCTCGGCGGCGCCGACATCTCGTGGATCGTGGGGCTGGTGGTCACCTCGGCCCTGTACTGGCTCTGGGCGCGGCGCACCGCCAACCCGCCCGCCGAGACCGTCCACCCCGCGCCTTAGCTCAACCGGGCGTACCCCGGTCCGGTGTCCGGCGGTGCGCCTGTACAGCGGCGGGTTCCTGACATCTCATCAGACAGGACGATGAGACGAAGGGGTCGCCATGCGGACGACGCTCGCGCGGTACGGAGTCGCCCCGGCGGCCCTGTGCCTCACCCTGTGCGCCCCGGCCGTCCCGGCCCGGGCGAGCGGCCCGGAACCCGCGGCGCAGCGGCTCGCCGCCGAGGACGCCGGGGCCGAGCTGGTGGCCCGGCGGGCCGCCGCCGCTGCCGCCCTGCGGCCGGTCACCGGCGCGGCCGGGGCCCCGGCCCAGGGCGCCCGGCCGGCGGCCGGGTCCCGCCCCACGCAGAACAGCCGCCCCGTGACCCGCCCCGTGCCCCGGCCGCCGGGGGCCGGGGGCGGCGGGCCGCTGGAGTTCGGGCCGTGCCCCGCCGACGAGGAACTGCCCGAGCCCGTCCGCTGCGCCGTCCTGCGGGTCCCGCTCGACTACGCCCGCCCCGACGGCCCGCAGATCTCCCTCACCGTCACCCGGCTCCCCGCCTCCGGCCGCGGCGGCGCCGTCCGCCAGGGCGCGCTCGTGTTCAACCCCGGCGGGCCCGGGGCCTCCGGGACGTACTTCCCGCTCCTGGCCGGACGGCCCGCCTGGAGCCGGATCGCCGCCGCCTACGACCTGGTCGGCTACGCCCCCCGCGGCGTCGGCCGGTCCGGCCCGCTGACCTGCCAGGACCCCGCCGAGCTGCCGCAGGGGCCGACGCAGGTCCCGGCCGAGCCCTCCCCCGCGTACCGGCGGGAGCGGCTGGCGGCCGCCCGGGCCTACGCGGAGGGCTGCGCCCGGCACGCCGGACCCGCCCTGGCGCAGTACACCACCCTGAACAACGCGCGCGACCTCGACGTGCTGCGGGCCGCCCTCGGGGAACGGCGGCTGAGCTTCTTCGGGGCCTCCTACGGCACCTACCTCGGCGCGGTGTACGCCACCCGGCACCCGGACCGGGTCCGGCGCATGGTGTTCGACTCGGCGGTCGACCCCGACCCGCGCCGCGTCTGGTACCTCGACAACCTCGGCCAGGCCCCGGGGTTCGAACGCCGCTGGGCCGACTTCCGCGCCTGGACCGCCCGCCACCACGACGTGTACGGGCTGGGCACCACCGCCCGGGCGGTGCGGGAGAGCTACGAGAAGGTCCGCGCGGCGGTGGCCCGCACCCCGGCGGGCGGACTCGTCGGTACGGGCGAACTCCAGGCGGCCTACCTGCGGGCGGCGTACTACGACGACGTGTGGCCGGAGCGCGCCGCGGCCCTCTCCGCGTACCTGCGCGGGAACCCGGCCCCGCTCGTCCGCCAGGCGGCCCGCGACCCGGAGCAGGCGGCGCGGGCGGCCAACGCGACGGCCGTCTACACGGCGGTGCTGTGCAACGACGCCCCCTGGCCGGCCGACTGGGAGACCTGGGAGCGGGACAACACCGAACTGGCCCGCCGGGCCCCCTTCGAGACCTGGGCCAACGCCTTCCTCAACCTGCCCTGCGCCGCCTGGCCGGTGCGCGAGCGGCAGCGGCCGGTCGCGGTCGGGGCCCCGCCGACGGCCCTGCGGCTGCCCGGCACGCTGATCGTGGCGGCGGAGCGGGACGGCGCGACACCGTACGCGGGCGCGCGGGAACTCCAGCGGCGCCTCGGCGCCGGGGCCGCGCTGGTGACGGAGCGGGCGGCGGGCTCCCACGGCGTGGCCGGCGGACGCAACGCGTGCGTGGACCGGCATGTGGAGCGGTATCTGCTGACGGGGACCACCCCGGGGTGGCGCGTGAGCTGTGCGCCGCATCCGGAGCCCGCACCGGTGACACTGGACGAGGGGGCGGGCAGCGCTCCCAGGGCGCTGCTGCCGCCGCTCGTCTGAACTTCCGGGCGGGATCTCCGGCTGCGTCGTTTCGGGGGCAGGGCCTCCCGATCCACCGGAGGGCGCTCATGTCGCGAGAGCGCGGTCGTCCTCCGGTCCTTCCCCCCAGGGGAGGTATCAGGCGAGCCCGGCCACCAGATCGGCGACGGACTTGCGGCGCCCGGTGTAGAAGGGCACCTCTTCACGCACGTGCATCCGGGCCTCGGAGGCACGCAGGTGACGCATGAGGTCGACGATGCGGTAGAGCTCGTCGGCCTCGAAGGCCAGCAGCCATTCGTAGTCGCCCAGGGAGAAGGAGGCGACGGTGTTGGCGCGGACGTCCGGGTAGCCGCGGGCCATCTTGCCGTGGTCGGCGAGCATGCGGCGGCGGTCCTCGTCGGGCAGCAGGTACCAGTCGTACGAGCGCACGAACGGGTAGACGCTGACGTAGTCGCGGGCGACCTCGTCGGCCAGGAAGGCCGGGATGTGCGACTTGTTGAACTCGGCGGGGCGGTGCAGGGCCATGTTCGACCACACCGGCTCCAGCGCGCGGCCCAGCTTGGTGCGGCGGAACAGGTTGTAGGCGGTCTGCAGCTCGTCCGAGGTCTCGGCGTGCCACCAGATCATGATGTCCGCGTCGGCGCGCAGGCCGGAGACGTCGTAGGTGCCGCGGACGGTGATGTCCTTGGCTGCGAGCTGGTCGAACAGCTCCTGGACCTCGTCGGCGTAGCCGCTGCGGTCCTCCGGCAGAACGTCCTTCAGCTTGAAGACGGACCACAGGGTGTAGCGGATGACCTCGTTGAGGTCCTTCGCCTTCTTCCCCGCGTTGGGAATCTTCTCTGGTGCAGTCATGTGTCCATTGTCCCGTGTGCTGATCAGTGCTCGGTGCCAGGGGTGGCCATGGAGGCGGTGACCGCCTCCGCGGCCTTCCCGGCGCTCGCGATGCAGGCCGGGATCCCTACCCCGTCGTAGAGGGCGCCGCAGACCGCGAGGCCGGGCAGGGCCGCCACGGCGGCCCGGATCCGCTCGGCGCGGGCGAGGTGACCGACCGGGTACTGGGGCAGGCCGCCGTCCCAGCGGGTGACGGTGGAGGCCACCGGCCGGGCGGCCAGGCCGACGGCCTCGCCGAGGTCGGCGAGGGAGACGTCGACGAGCTCGGAGTCCTCCCGCCCCAGGTCGCCCTCGTCGCCGTGGCGGCCGACGGAGGTGCGCAGCAGGAAGAGTTCCGGGTCGGCGCCGGCCCAGGCCCACTTGTTGCTGGAGAAGGTGGACGCCTTGATCGTGCAGCCGTCCACGGGCGGTACGAGGAAGCCGCTGGCGGTGCCGTCGGCGACGGCCGGGGGCAGGTCGCGGCGGCGGAAGGCCATCGTGACCAGGGCCATGGAGGCGTACTCCACCTGGCGCAGCTCCGCGGCGGCCGCGGGGACGAGGGCGTCGAGCAGCCGTGCTGCCGGGGCCGCCGGGACGGCGAGGACGACGCCGTCGGCGTCGATGGCCTCGCCGTCGGTGGTGATCCGCCAGCCCTGGGGCGTACGGGCGATGCCGCGCGCCGGGGTGCCGGTCAGGATGCGGGCTCCGGCGGCCCGGCAGGCTTCGGCGACGGCGAGCGGGAGGCGGCCGATGCCGCCGGAGATCCCGGCGAAGAAGGCCCCCGACGCGGCCGCGCCGGTGACGGTGGTCCGCTCGGCGGCCGCGCGGGCGGCGGCGCCCTCCTGGAGGGCGCGGACGGCGCCGGTCAGGGTGGGGTGGGTGCGGGCGGCGTCGAAGAGGGCCGGGACGGCGGCGCGCAGCGAGATGCGGTAGGCGTCGCCGGCGTAGACCCCGCCGAGCAGCGGTTCGACGAGCCGGTCCACGACCTCGCGGCCCATCCGCGCGGCCACGTACTCCCCGACGGCGACGTCCTCGCCGACCTCGGTGGGCGGCAGCTCGGTGTCGGCGGCGATCCGGGCGAGGCCCTCGGCGGAGAGCACGCCGGAGGCGGCGAGGGCGGCCGGGTCGCCCGGGACGCCCATGACGTGGCCGCGGGGCATGTCGCGCAGGGCGCCGCGGGTCCAGAGCCGGGCGGTGGCGGTGGCCGGGGGCTGGAGGTCGTCGCCGAGGCCGACGGCGCGGGCCAGCTCCAGGGCCTCGGGGCGGCGGGCGAGGACGGACTCGGCGCCCAGGTCGACGGGGGCTCCTTCGAGCTCGCCGGCGTACAGCTTGCCGCCGAGGCGCCCGCCGGCCTCCAGGAGGGTGACGCGCAGGCCGTCGGCGAGGAGCCGGTGGGCGGCCGCGAGGCCCGCGATGCCGCCGCCGATGACGACGACATGGCGGGACGGCCCCGGCCGTCCCGCCCCGTTCGTACGCGTGTCCGCTTCGTGCATGGACCCATCGTCTCAGACCCTCCGCCGAGGCCCGAACGTGACCGCATCGGAACCGGGTCGGGATCCGCGGGGCGAAACCCGGGGCGGCCGTGCGCACGTCGAAGCGGTGACATCTGCCGAACCCCCGGGGGTACTTGACGATGCACACGCTCAGCAGACAGCACCGCGCGGCGGCCGCCCTGGCCGGCCTGTCCCTGGCCGGGGGCCTCGTGCTCACCGGCTGCAGCGCCGGCGGGGGGACGGCCCCGTCCGGCGACCGCGCGGCCGCGGCGGCCCCCGGGGAAGGCGCGCAGGGCAAGCCGGGGGCCGGTTCGGCCGCCGCCCCGGCCGCGCCGGACGCCAAGGGCCAGGCGCAGGCCCCGGTCCGGCCGAACGTCATCCGTACGGGGAAGCTGGGCATCGAGACGGCCGAACCCCAGAAGGTCATCGCGGCGGCCCGGACGGCGGCCGAGGGCGCGGGCGGTTACGTGGGCGCCGAGACCACCGACCGCGGCGGCGACGGGCGGATCACCTCCTCGCTGACCCTGCGGGTGCCCGGGGACCGGTTCGACGCGGTGATCGCCTCCCTGGAGGGGAGCGGGAAGCTGCTGAACCGGAAGGTGGAGGCCCAGGACGTCACCGAGAAGGTCGCCGACGTCGACAGCCGGGTGAAGTCGCAGCAGGCCAGCGTGGCGCGGGTGCGGGAGATGATGGAGAAGGCCTCCGCACTCAGTGACGTGGTCATGCTGGAGAGCGAGCTGAGCCGGCGCCAGTCCGACCTGGAGTCCCTGCTGGCCCAGCAGAACGCGCTGAAGGACCAGACCTCGATGGGCACGATCACGGTGTCGGTCTCGGAGCCCGCTCCGGCCCCGGTAGAGAAGGAGAAGAAGGAGCACGAGCCCGGCATGGGCGACGCCCTGGCCGGCGGCTGGAAGGTGTTCGCGCGCCTCGTCGGCTACCTCGGGCTCGCGCTCGCCGCGGTGCTGCCCTTCGCCCTCGCCGCGGCGCTGGTGGCCTTCGGGTTCCGGCTATACCGCAGGCTGCGTCCGGCGAAGCCGAAGACGGGCCTGCGGCGCACCCTGGTGCCCCGGCAGGCCGCCGCCCCGGCCCAGGACCCGGCGGGCGGTGCGCACGAGGACGGGGTCTGACGGGCCGTCCGCCCGTAGCGTGTCCCCGTAACGGAGGCGACGGCGCACGGCGCGGAGGGCGGGCAGGGCGATGGCGGCGGAACGACTGGTGGTGGTCGGCGGGGACGCGGCGGGGATGTCCGCCGCGTCCCAGGCACGGCGGCTCAGGGGGCCCGGGGAGCTGGAGATCACCGCCTTCGAGCGGGGGCACTTCACCTCGTACTCGGCGTGCGGGATCCCGTACTGGGTGGGCGGCCAGGTCGCCGGTCGGGACGAGCTGATCGCCCGCACCCCCGAGGAGCACCGCGCCCGGGGCATCGACCTGCGCACCCGCACGGAGGTCCTGGAGCTGGACCTGCCGGGCCGGCGGGTGCGTGCCCGGGACCTGGACAGCGGGGAGGAGTCCTGGACGGGGTGGGACAAGCTGGTCCTGGCGACCGGCGCCCGCCCCGTCCGGCCGAAGCTGCCGGGGATCGGCGCGCACGGGGTGTACGGCGTCCAGTCGCTGGACGACGGCCAGCGGCTGATGGACGGCCTGGAACGCACGGAGGGCCGCCGGGCGGTGGTGGTCGGCGCGGGCTACATCGGCGTGGAGATGGCCGAGGCGCTGGTCAACCGGGGCTACGAGGTGACGGTCCTGCACCGGGGCGCGCAGCCGATGGCGACCCTGGACCCGGACATGGGCGGCCTGGTCCACTCGGCGATGAACGCCATGGGCATCGTGACGGTCTCCGGTGCCGAGGTGGTGGAGGTCCTCGAGGACGAGGAGGGCCGCGCCCGGGCGGTGGCCACGGCCTCGGGCGAGGAGTACCCGGCGGACGTGGTGGTGCTCGGCATCGGCGTGGAGCCCCGTACGGCCCTGGCGCGGGCGGCGGGGCTGCCGCTCGGGGAGTCGGGGGGCCTGCTGACGGACCTGTCGATGCGGGTCCGGGGCCACGAGGACGTGTGGGCGGGCGGTGACTGCGTGGAGGTCCTGGACCTGGTGGCGGGCCGCGGGCGGCACATCCCGCTGGGCACCCACGCCAACAAGCACGGCCAGGTCATCGGCACGAACGCGGGCGGCGGCTACGCGACGTTCCCCGGTGTGGTCGGCACGGCGGTGAGCAAGGTCTGCGACCTGGAGATCGCCCGGACGGGCCTGCGCGAGAAGGACGCCCTGGCGGCGGGACTGCGCTTCGTGACGGCCACGATCCGCTCGACGAACACGGCGGGGTACTACCCCGGCGCGGCGGAGATGACGGTGAAGATGCTGGCGGAGCGGCGCACCGGGCGGCTGCTGGGCGTCCAGATCGTCGGCGGCGCCGGTTCCGCGAAGCGGGTGGACGTCGCGGCGGTGGCCCTGACGGCGGGCATGACGGTCGAACAGGTCGTCTCGCTGGACCTGGGCTACGCGCCGCCGTTCTCTCCCGTGTGGGACCCGGTCCTGGTGGCGGCCCGCAAGGCCGTCTCCGCGGTGCGGTCCGCCGGGGTGTAGCCCTGCGGGGCCGGTCCCCTACCCACCCTTCGCCCGTTCCCTGGGGCTCCGCCCCAGACCCGTTGCGCTCAGGTCTGGGGCGGAGCCCCCAGGAAACGGCGAGAGGGCGGGGCGGGGAGCTGCGCCGCAGGCACCCGCCCCCGGGCTAGCGCCGCGTCTTCGTGTGGACGTAGTCCACCAGGCGGGTGAGCGCTTCGGGGTCCGTCGTCGGGAGGACGCCGTGGCCGAGGTTGAAGACGTGGCCCTCCAGGCCCGCCGCGGCGGCGAGGACCTCGTCCGTCTTGGCCTCGACCGCCTCCGTGGTGGAGAACAGGACCGCGGGGTCCAGGTTGCCCTGGAGCGCCTTGCCGGGGCCGACGCGGCGGGCGGCCTCGTCCAGGGAGACGCGGTAGTCGACGCCCACGACGTCCGCGCCGGCCTCGCCCATCAGGCCGAGCAGCTCGCCCGTGCCCACGCCGAAGTGGATGCGCGGGACCCCGTACGAGGCGACGGACTCGAGGACCTTCGCCGACGCCGGCATGACCGAGCGGCGGTAGTCCGCCGGGGGCAGGGCGCCGACCCAGGAGTCGAACAGCTGGACCGCGGAGGCGCCGGCCTCGATCTGGACCTTCAGGAAGGCGGAGGTGATGTCCGCGAGACGGTCGACGAGGGCCGCCCAGAGCTCCGGGTCCCCGTACATCAGGGCCTTGGTGTGCTCGTGGTTCTTGGACGGGCCGCCCTCGACGAGGTAGCTCGCGAGGGTGAAAGGCGCGCCGGCGAAGCCGATCAACGGCGTGCCGCCGAGTTCACCCGTGAGCATGCCGATCGCCTCGGTGACGTACGGGACGTCCTCCGGGGTGAGGTCGCGCAGCTGTGCGAGGTCCTCGCGGCGGCGGATGGGCTGGGCGACGACCGGGCCGATGCCCGGCTTGATGTCGAGGTCGACGCCGATGGCCTTGAGCGGCACGACGATGTCGGAGAAGAAGATCGCCGCGTCCACGCCGTGCCGGCGCACCGGCTGCAGGGTGATCTCGGTGACCAGGTCGGGGCGCATGCAGGACTCGAGCATGCCGGTGCCCTCGCGGACCTTGCGGTACTCGGGCAGTGAGCGGCCGGCCTGCCTCATGAACCACACCGGGGTGTGCGGTACCGGCTCGCGCCGGCAGGCCTTCAGGAAGGCGGAATCGTACGTCTGACTCGGCTGGCCCTGGGGGCGGTCGTTGGCGCTCACGACCCGAATCTTCGCACGTATGAAGAAGTGCCCGGCCCGGCGCGGGTGTCCCTGCGCCGTACGGGCGCCCGTTCCGCCTAGTCTTCCCGGCATGGCTGCGGCTCAGGGACGATTTTCAGATGGCGCTGACGGCGTGGACGGCGCGAAGGAGAGTTCGGTCCCGCTCCCGTTCCGACGGGCGGTCGACGGCTTGCGCAAGGCGCGGCTGCGGTCCGGGATCGAGATCGACCCCGTGAAACCGCCGCAGCGGCTGGCCCCGTACGCGTACGCGCTGGAGGCGGCCGTCGTGGACGGGGAGGAGGACCTGGCCGACGGCCGGCTGATCCTGCTCCACGACCCGTCCGGGCACGACGCCTGGCAGGGCGCCTTCCGGCTGGTGACGCTGGTGCGGGCGGAGCTGGAGCCGGAGATGGCGGCGGATCCGCTGCTGCCGGAGGTGTGCTGGTCCTGGCTGACCGGGGCGCTGGAGGCGCGCGGGCTGGCGTACGGGGAGCCGAGCGGGACCGTGACCATGGCGAGCTCGCACTACTTCGGCGGGCTCGGCGAGCGGCGGCCGGCGACGCAGATCGAGATCAGGGCCTCGTGGACCCCCAGGGAGGGGGTCGGCGGGGTGCCGGACACCTCGGCGCACCTGGCGGCCTGGTGCGAGCTGCTGTGCCAGATCGCGGGGCTGCCCCCGCTGGGGCCGGCCGAGGGGGCCCCGGGCGTGGTGTCCCTGCCACAGCGGCGCGGTCCGCACCACCCGTAGCGGGCGGCCCCCGGAGGCCGTCCGGAGGGGGTCGGGGGCGGCCGGACGGGGGTCCGGCCGGGGCGGGGGTGATCGTTCGGATGCGTGACGGAGCGTCAAAGCCGTGCGGTCATGGCGGGCTTCTGATCATCCCTTGATCGATCGTGCGTCCGAATTGCCCGAATTGTTACTCACCAAATCGTGATCATTCCCTAAAGCCGGGCGGGTGACGTGCCGAAGGAGTCAGTGACCATCCGCACGGTGCGCACCGGCTTCCTTCCCCGAGCCGGCCCGTCCCGCCACTCCCCCAGGAGGCCTAGGTGTCCGTTCTTCTCGAGCAGCCCGCAAGCCTGGTCGCCTACCGCCCGAACAAGCCGACGGCCATGGTCGTCGTGGCCGACCCGCGCGTCCGCTCCACGGTGACCCGCCATCTGTGGGCCCTCGGAGTCCGTGACGTGATCGAGGCGTCGTCCATCGCGGAGGCCCGCCCCCGCGTCGGCAGCCCGCGCGACATCTGCGTGGCCGACGTCCACCTGCCCGACGGCTCCGGTCTCACCCTGCTCTCCGAGACCCGCGCCGCCGGCTGGCCGAACGGCCTGGCCCTGTCCGCCGCCGATGACATCGGAGCCGTGCGCAACGCCCTCGCGGGCGGTGTGAAGGGCTACGTGGTCACCGGTACCCGCACCAACATCGGACTCCCCACCCGGCCCGGCGCCGCCCCCATCGGTGCCGCCGCCGCCCGTATGCACCGCCGCCCCCCGGGTGCCCCGAGCCACCCGGGCGGCTACCGGGAGCTGTCCGGCCGCGAGGTCGAGGTCCTGCGCCTCGTCGCGGAGGGGCAGTCCAACAAGGCCATCGGCGTCTCGATGGGCCTGTCCGCCCTGACCGTCAAGTCCCACCTCGCCCGGATCGCCCGCAAGCTCGGCACCGGCGACCGGGCCGGGATGGTCGCCGTCGCACTGCGGACGGGGATCATCCACTGACCGCCCCCTGAGCCCCCGGGCCGCCGCCGGGAAGCCCCGGCAGGGCCCGTACCTCCCCCTTCGCGCCCGTCGACGGAACGTTCCGGCGACGGGCGCGTCACATACACGGATACCCTTGACCGGTGACCGACGCCCAAGAGACCGCAGCACACCTGCGCACCACCACCGGGGGCGGCCCCCCGGACGAAGAGGTTTCGTCCGATGGGCTGCCGATTCCCTTGCTGGAGCCCCGCGAGGGCATCCCGCCCGTCGTGGCCGACGCCGAGGCGCTCGCCGGGGTCGTGGCGGCCTTCGCGGCGGGCACCGGCCCCGTCGCCGTCGACGCCGAGCGCGCCTCCGGGTACCGCTACGGCCAGCGCGCCTACCTGGTGCAGCTGCGCCGCGAGGGCGCGGGCTCCGCGCTGATCGACCCGGTCGGCTGCCCGGACCTCTCCGCCCTGGGCGAGGCCCTGTCCGGCACGGAGTGGATCCTGCACGCCGCCACGCAGGACCTGCCCTGCCTGCGGGAAATAGGCATGGCCCCCACCACCCTGTTCGACACCGAGCTCGCGGGCCGGCTGGCCGGCTTCCCCCGGGTCGGGCTGGGGGCGATGGTCGAGAGCGTGCTCGGCTACCAGCTGGAGAAGGGGCACTCCGCCGTCGACTGGTCCACCCGCCCGCTGCCCGAGCCCTGGCTGCGCTACGCCGCGCTGGACGTGGAGCTGCTGGTGGACCTGCGGGACGCCCTGGAGAAGGAGCTCGACCGGCAGGGCAAGCTGGAGTGGGCCCGCCAGGAGTTCGACGCCATCGCCTCCGCCCCGCCCGCCCCGCCGCGCAAGGACCCGTGGCGCCGTACCTCCGGCATGCACAAGGTGCGCCGGCGCCGGCAGATGGCGGTCGTGCGCGAGCTGTGGGAGGCCCGCGACCGGATCGCGCAGCGCCGTGACGTCTCCCCCGGCAAGGTGCTGGGCGACGCGGCGATCGTGGAGGCGGCCCTGGCCGTCCCCGCGAACGTGCACGCGCTGTCGGCCCTGCCCGGGTACGGGCAGCGGATGGGCCGGCGGCAGCTGGACCAGTGGATGGCCGCCGTGGACCGGGCGAAGGCCCTGCCCGAGAGCGAGCTGCCGCAGCCCGGAGCGGCCCCCTCGGGCCCGCCGCCGCCGCGCGCCTGGGCGGACAAGGACCCGGCCGCCGCGGCCCGGCTCTCCGCGGCCCGTGCGGCCGTCTCGGAGCTGGCCGAGGGGCTGAACCTGCCCCAGGAGAACCTGATCACCCCGGACACCGTGCGCCGCCTGTGCTGGGAGCCGCCGCGGAACGCCGACGCGGACTCGGTCGCCGAGGCCCTGTCCGGCTACGGCGCCCGCCCGTGGCAGGTCGAACAGGTCACCCCGGCCCTGGTGACGGCCCTGCGGTCGGCCGCCTCCTGACCCGCCCCCCGAGAGCCCCCGGCCACCCGGCCGGGGGCTCTCGGCGTCCAGCGGCGCCGGGCCCTACACGGGCAGGGGCGAGTGGTTGTCGGCGTCGTCCACGTAGTAGCTGCCGGACGTCAGCCCGAACACGGCGGTGTTCTTGAGCCACTGCTTCGCCATGAGGTGCAGCATCTTCCGCCGGGGCTCCCACACCATCTGGTGGCTGGCGCAGGACAGCTGGAACATCAGCTTCTTCTCGCCCGCGATGGCCTTGTAGAGCTCGACGACCGACAGGCCGGCGGTGGTCACGGTCTTGTCGAGCTCCCCGTAGACGATGAGCACGGGGACGGTGCCGCCGAGCACGCCGTGCAGGGGAGCGGTCTGCTTGTTCCAGCCCCACCAGAAGGTCTGGCGCTGGCGGCTGACCCCTTCCGGCTGACCGCCCGGCAGCAGCTTCCCCCAGGTGCGGCCCTTGTCGTCGCTGTCCATGATCTCCTTCCAGACGAGGTCGACGATGCCCGGCGCCTGCTGGGCGGGGCAGCCGGGGTCGGTCTCGAGGTCCCATGCCTGCTGCACCCCGGATTTGAGGCCGAGGTTCATCGGGTACGGCGGGGTGGACAGGGGCAGCGGAAACGGCGCGCCGAACTCCGTGTTCGGTGCGCTGGGCTGGCCGTCGGGCTTGAAGACCGGCGCCTGGAACATCAGGCTCCGCACGTTGGCCGGGTACTGGATGGCGTACGGTCCCAGCGCGTAGGCCGCGGCGGAGTTGCCGATCAGGTCCACCTTGCTCACGCCGTGGAGCTTCTTGATGTACTCGACGACCGTGTGCACCTCGTCCCAGTCGCTCTGCGAATTGCCCAGTTGGTGCGGGTAGGACGGGGAGCAGTTGCTCGTCAGCGGCAGGTTGGGGGCCAGTACCCGGATGTGGTGGGCCGGGTTGGCATTGCACGGGTCGCCCATCTCCGGGCGGGGTGAGCGGCCCATGCCCTGGAGGTCCATGACGAACACGTCGCAGTGGTCGCCGGCCAGCTCCCGGGCCCAGCTGTAGTCGCCGGTACCGACGTCGAAGGTCGCCAGGGCGGGCACGGTCCTGCCGTGCAGCATCAGGACGGCCCGCCGTTTGGCGGGCGGGGTATTGGGCTGCGTCCCGTCGTATTCGCGCACGAAGAGGTCCACCACCTGCCCCGCGTTGGCGGGGACGGTCGACTTGTGCGGGACGGCGTGGTCGGTGGGCGTGATGATCATGTGGACCTTCCGTTCCTCCTGGGATCCGGAAGCCCGCGCCCCCGGCGGGGCCAGCCTCCGCCCGGGCCCGGCCGGCGGCCCGGCGCCGGGCCGCCGGAGACCGGTATCCGACCCGATCGAGTCCGCCGGCCGCTGCGATCGGCCGGGCGCGCGGCAGAGCGCGGGAGGGGCGCACGGGTCGTGTGCCGGTGTGACCTTCGCCGCTGTTCGGGGAGGGGGTGTGCACATGAGTTACCCGCAAGTAGCATGGGCCGGGTGAGCGGGCGCTCAGTCCAGAAGGAGCGCTCCGCCGCGCAGCAGTGCACACCCGCACCTGGAGGAGAGCCAACGTGCCTCGTACCGTCAGGGACGTCGTCTTCGTCGACGGCGTCCGCACCCCGTTCGGCAAGGCGGGCCCGAAGGGCATCTACCACGAGACCCGCGCCGACGACCTCGTCGTGAAGGCGATCCGGGAGCTGCTGCGCCGCAACCCGGACCTGGACCCCAAGAAGATCGACGAGGTCGCCATCGCCGCGACCACGCAGATCGGCGACCAGGGCCTGACGCTGGGCCGCACGGCCGGCATCCTCGCGGGTCTGCCGCAGTCGGTCCCGGGCTACTCCATCGACCGCATGTGCGCCGGCGCGCTGACCGCCGTGACCGCCGTCGCGGGCGGTGTGGCCTTCGGTGCCTACGACGTCGCCCTCGCCGGCGGTGTCGAGCACATGGGCCGCCACCCCATGGGCGAGGGCGTCGACCCGAACCCGCGCTTCGTCTCCGAGAAGCTGGTCGACGAGTCCGCCCTGTTCATGGGCATGACCGCCGAGAACCTGCACGACCGGTACCCGACGATCACCAAGCTCCGCGCCGACGAGTACGCCGTGCGCTCGCAGGAGAAGGCCGCCAAGGCGTACGCCGACGGCAAGATCCAGCAGGACCTGGTCCCGATCTCGGTGCGCAACACCAACGAGGCGGTCGGTGAGACGGGCTGGGGCCTGGTCACCTCCGACGAGCCGATGCGCCCGGGCACCACGCTGGAGAACCTGGCCGGCCTGAAGACCCCGTTCCGTACGCACGGCCGGGTCACCGCGGGCAACGCCGCCGGTCTCAACGACGGTGCCACCGCCGCGATCATCGCGTCCGAGGACTTCGCCCGCGAGAACAACCTCCCGGTCAAGATGCGCCTCGTCTCGTACTCCTTCGCGGGTGTCGAGCCGGAGGTCATGGGCTACGGCCCGATCCCGGCGACCGAGAAGGCCCTGGCCCAGGCCGGCCTGACGATCGACGACATCGGTCTCTTCGAGATCAACGAGGCCTTCGCGGTCCAGGTCCTGGCGTTCCTGGAGCACTACGGCATCGCCGACGACGACGCCCGCGTGAACCAGTACGGCGGCGCCATCGCCTTCGGTCACCCGCTGGCCTCCTCCGGCGTCCGCCTGATGACGCAGCTGGCCCGCCAGTTCGAGGAGCAGCCGCACGTCCGCTACGGCCTGACCACCATGTGCGTCGGCTTCGGCATGGGCGCCACGGTCATCTGGGAGAACCCGCACTTCAACGCCGAGGGAGACTCCAAGTGAGCACCACCGCTGAGCTCCTGAAGGGCGCGGCCGAGCTGTTCCCGGACGAGGTCGTCACGTCCGCGCACGTCCGCCACCTGGACCTGCCGTTCGGCGCCGGGCGCTTCGCGCTCATCACGCTGGACAACGGCTTCGACCACACCAAGCCGACCACCTTCGGCCCGCAGTCGCTGGCCAACCTGAACGCGGCGATCGACCAGGTCGAGCAGGAGGCCCTCGCGGGCTCCGTCGTCGGCGTGGGCATCACCGGCAAGCCGTTCATCTTCGCCGTCGGCGCCGACCTCAAGGGCGTCGAGCTGCTGAAGAAGCACGACGAGGCGCTCGCCATCGGCAAGGGCGGCCACGACGTGTTCAAGCGCCTCGCCGCGCTGGCCGTCCCCACCTTCGCCTACTACAACGGCGCGGCGATGGGCGGCGGCGTCGAGGTCGGCCTGCACTGCTCGTACCGCACCGTCTCGAAGGCCATCCCGGCCTTCTCGCTGCCCGAGGTCTTCCTCGGCCTGGTTCCGGGCTGGGGCGGCTGCGCCATCCTCCCGAACCTGATCGGTGCGGAGCGCGCGGTCTCGGTCATCATCGAGAACTCGCTGAACCAGAACCGCCAGCTCAAGGGCAAGCAGGTCTTCGAGCTCGGCATCGCCGACGCGATCTTCGAGGGCGCCGACTTCCTGGAGCAGTCCCTGATCTGGACGGCGAACGTCCTGAAGGGCGAGACCGAGGTCGTCCGCGCGGAGATCGACCGCGGCGAGGCCTGGGACGCGGCCGTCGCCAAGGGCCGTGCCATCGCGGACTCCAAGGTGCACGGCGCCGCTCCGGCCGCCTACCGCGCGCTGGACATCATCGCCGCGGCCAAGGACGGCGACCTCCAGGCCGGCTTCGACGCCGAGGACAAGGCCCTGGCCGACCTCATCATGGGCGGCGAGCTGCGCTCGGGCATCTACGCCTTCAACCTGGTCCAGAAGCGCGGCAAGCGCCCGGCCGGCGCCCCGGACAAGTCCCTGGCCCGTCCGGTCACCAAGGTCGGCGTGGTCGGCGCGGGCCTGATGGCCTCGCAGCTGGCGCTGCTGTTCCTGCGCCGCCTGGAGGTGCCGGTGGTCCTCACCGACATCGACCAGGAGCGCGTGGACAAGGGCGTGGGCTACGTCCACGCCGAGATCCAGAAGCTGCTCGGCAAGGGCCGCATCAACCAGGACAAGGCCAACCGCCTGACCGCCCTGGTGACCGGTGTCCTGGACAAGGCCGAGGGCTTCGCGGACGCGGACTTCATCATCGAGGCCGTGTTCGAGGAGATGTCCGTCAAGCAGAAGGTGTTCGCGGAGGTCGAGGCGGTCGCCCCGGCGCACGCGATCCTCGCCACCAACACCTCCTCGCTGTCGGTCTCGGAGATGGCCTCGAAGCTGCAGCACCCGGAGCGCGTGGTCGGCTTCCACTTCTTCAACCCGGTCGCGATCCTCCCGCTGCTGGAGATCGTCCGCGGTGAGCAGACGGACGACGCCTCGCTGGCCACGGCCTTCGGTGTCGCCAAGAAGCTGAAGAAGACGGCCGTGCTGACGAAGGACGCCCCGGCGTTCGTCGTGAACCGCATCCTGACCCGCTTCATGGGCGAGATCCAGAACGTCATCGACGAGGGCACCCCGGTGGCCACGGCGGAGAAGGCCATCGAGCCGCTCGGCCTGCCGATGTCCCCGCTGGTGCTGCTGGAGCTCGTCGGCCCGGCGATCGGCCTGCACGTCTCCGAGACGCTGAACCGTTCCTTCCCGGAGCGCTTCACCGTCTCCCCGAACCTCAAGCGGGTCGTCGAGGCCGGCAAGCGCGGGTTCTACGTCTACTCCGCCGAGAACGGCTTCAAGCCGGAGCTGGACCCCGAGGTCGCCGCCCTCCTGGTGCAGGGCGACTCCGTCCTGACGGAGGAGCAGGTCCGCGACCGCGTCCTGGACGCGGTGGCGCAGGAGATCGGCCTGATGCTGGAGGAGGGTGTCGTGGCCGAGGCCCAGGACATCGACCTCTGCCTCATCACCGGTGCGGGCTGGCCCTTCCACCTGGGCGGCATCACCCCGTACCTGGACCGTGAGGGCGTCTCGGAGCGGGTGAACGGCAAGAAGTTCCTCGCCCCCGGCGTCGCCAGCGTCCCGGCGTAACGCACGCGCAGCAAGGCGAAGGGCCCCGTCCGCACCTGGTGCGGACGGGGCCCTTCCCGTCGTCCCCGGTTCAGCGGCGGCCGAGCCGGCCGCTCTTGACCAGGCGCTGGGCGGCCGGCGAGGCCGGGTTGAGGGTCAGGGCCCGCCGGGCGGCGTCGCGGCGCAGGTCGTCGCCGTGCTTGCCGAGCTTGGCCGCGGTCTCGGCGATCCGCAGCCAGACCAGGGCGCGGCCGCTGTCCGCCGAGATCTGCGCGGCCCGCTCGATGCGCCGCCTGGCCTGGTCGGTCTCCTTGCGGCGGATGTGGGCCTGGGCCATGCCGATGAGCAGGTCCAGGTTCTCCTGCTCGGTGAGCAGCCGGGCGCCGACCTCCAGGATGCCGTCGTCGTCCTTGGCCTCGACCAGCGAGGCGAACCCGCCGAGGGTGATGTCGGTGACGGGCAGCTCGTCCGGCCCGGTGCGCTCCCCGGCGCCGCGCAGGGTCCAGCCCAGGCCGCGCCGCCACTTCCAGGTGCGCGGGCCGGGCAGTTCCAGGCGGCTGCGGGTGCGCTCGTTGAAGTGCATGGACAGCTCGGGGCGGCCCTCCCACCCGTCGACGGCCGCCGCGACGTACTCCTCGGCGACCGGGCGCAGGAAGGCGTACCGCTTGGGCTGCATGCAGTAGCCGACGGCCTGGACGTAGGGGGTGACCTCGGTGCGGACGTGCTCGGCGTCCAGGATCCGGTCGGCGGGGGCGGCGGTCGGCGCGTCCAGGTCGGGGACCAGGGCGTGGGTGAGGGTGGCGGGGATGCGGTTGCTGTTGGCGTAGGGCCGCATGCGCCGGATGACTTCGAGGGCGCCGATCTGGGCGACGGGGATCCCGTACAGGGCGCGGGCGGTGAACAGGCCGGTGGAGAAGCAGCCGATCACCCGGCTGGGCCGCAGGTACGCGAAGACGGTCTCGGCGAGGACGGGGACGTCCAGGACGAGGAAGGGGACGCCGGCCTCCCGGGCTGCCCCGGCGAGGGTGTCGGCGAGGCTGGAGGGGGCGCTGGGGTGCGGTTTGAAGACGACGGCGGTGTGGCCGAGCCGTACCGCGTGCTCGAACATGCGCCGGTGCAGCTCCTCTTCCTCCTCCTCGGTGAGGATGCCGAGGGGGGAGAGGTACTGGCCGAGCAGGAGCGCGGTCCCGGGGCCGCTCCGGGACAGCTGTGGCGGGATCACCCGGTCGAGGAGGGGGCGGCACTCCTCGGTGAGCTCCGCCATCAGCGCGAGGACGGCCTCGGTGCGGACGGGCTCGGAGGGGATCCCGTACTCGGTGAGGAGCATGGGGAGCAGGGTGGGGACCAGGTCGAGGTAGAGGACCTTCCCGATCCGGCCGTGGATGGGGCGGGGCAGGTCGTTGCGGGTGGGTCCGTAGCTCATGACCCCGTCGGCGTACACGGCGAGGGTGGCGTCGGAGAAGATCTTGCACAGCGTCTGGGCGGGCTTGACCTGGATGGACTCGACGACGAGGTCCAGGGGGCCGGGCCGGATGCCCATCTTCTCCCCCATGACGGTGCGCCAGAGGGGGGCGTCCTCGTCGCGGGGGCCCCACAGCGACGGGTGGAAGGGGTAGATGAGGTCGTTCCAGTAGACGACGCGGTGGAAGCGCGCGAGGACGGCGGCGGAGCCCGGCATGCGGTGCAGCGGGGTGGCGACCTCGGGGATGTCGACGTTGTTGCAGACGAGCAGGATGCGCTCGCGGTCGTCGCGGCCGAACTGGCCGGCGTCGACGGCGGCGGCCACCGTCATGGCGCCGTAGAGGGTGGAGGCGGCGAATATCCGGGTCATCGGGCGGCGGCGCCCTGGTGCTGGGACATCAGTGCCCTGAGCTTGTTCACGCGTGCGGAGTCCATTCCTGCCAGGGTCCCCTCCAGGATGTCCTGGGGAAGGTCGAAGAGGGTCCGCGCGCTGCGTTCCAGGAGCAGGGCGCGGGTGGGTTCGTCGTAGTCCTGGGCGCGGTCCATGTGAATGACGACGAGCGCACACAGAGTTCGCATGGCCTTGAACGAAAGTTCATATCCGCGCGGATGACCGGCGAGCTCGTCGAAAACGAGCCGGAAGGCGGGAAGGAAGTCGAGCTGGCGTTCGTCCGGGATCCTGGTGAGTGAAGTGGACACATCGCGGCGGTAGAAGACGCCGTGGAGGTCGACCACTCCGAAGGAGCGCATCCGCAGGTGCAGCTGGTAGAACCAGTGCCGGTCCTCGGCGGTCCGCAGCCTCTCCTCGAAGAACAGCGCTCCCGCCGCCCGCAGCCGCTCACGGTCGTAGATCCCGGCCCAGACCGACGGGTAGTCGATGAAGGTGGAGGCGTCCACCGGGCCCATGTAGTCCAGCGGATCGAGGGGAAGGGCCCGCGGGGCGAGCGGGGGCATGACGATCTTGCGCTTCTTCCCGTAGACCCGGACATGGCCGGTGCGCAGGAAATCGACGCCCGACTGACTCATCCAGCCGACCAGTTGCGCGAGATATCCGGGGGCGTACCAGTCGTCCCCGTCGAGGAAGGTGAAAAAACGTCCACGGGCCGCGGCGAGGCCGATGTTCCGGGTCGCCGATATTCCCATGTTCCGCTCGTTGCGGATGAGTACGGCTCCGGGAATCCCGGGTACCATCTCCCGCAGGATCCCTGATGTCCCGTCAACGGACGCGTCGTCCACCACGATGAACTCGAAGTCCTCCCGGGCATTCAGGGCCAGGGACTTCAGCGTGGTCCGGCAGAAGTCGCGGACGTCACACATCGCGACGATTACCGAAAGCGTCACCATCGTCGGCACTCACCTTCTCCCCATTCACCGACACCGGGCCATCATGTCAGAGCCCGCGGGAGAGCCCGAACGGCGCTCGGTGTGTGACGTACAACTCCCCCGGCGGTCGAGGCCTATTCGTGACACATAAGGCTCAGGTGAGGATGTAAGGTCTAACGGGCCGCGCGGCCAGCCCGCCCGAGCCCGCGTCCAGCTGCGGGCCCGCCGACAGCAGTTGGGCTCCGCCGACCGACCGGGAATCCACCAGTGCGCATCCACGTGCTCGCAGACTCCGACACCCGCTGGAAATGGGGTGCGGGGCTGGCGGTGGGCCTGGCGCCGGGCAGCGAGGTCCACGCGCACATGCTGCGGGGCCGGAGCACGCCGACCGCGCGCCAGCTGGCGGAGGTCGGCATCACCCCCTCCTCGATCACCGAGGCCACGCTCGCCGAGTTCGCGGCGGCCCCCGTCCTCGACACGGCGGACGTGATCATCCTGGGCACCGTCGGCGGCGCGACCCACGCGGCCCTGCACGCGCTGGCCCGCCGCTTCGCCGGGGCCCCGCGGCGGCCGATCCTGATGACCGGCTACGTCGGCGTGGTCTACGAGAAGATGGCCGACGGCCTCCTCCTGCGGGCCGGCGCCGATATCGTCCTCGCCAACAGCCCTTTCGACCGGCGCCGTTTCACCGAGGTGTACGAACCCCTCGGAATTCCGGCGTCCAGCATCGTCCAGACGGCCCTCCCCTTTCTCGACCAGCGCCCTTACGACCCGGCCCGGACTTTCGCCGAACACCCTTATACGGTGTGCTTCGCCGTCCAGCCCTCGGTACCCGCCGACCGCAATGGACGGCTGTACATGCTGCGCCGTGCGATATCCCACGCCCGGCTGCGCCCCGGGCGCGACGTGCTCGTGAAACTCCGCAGCAGACCGGGTGAGGCGACCACGCACGTGGAGGCGTTCCACTACCAGGTCCTCGCGGAACAGCTGGACGAACCGCTGCCGCCCAATCTGCATTTCGTGTACGGCAACATGTCACAGACCCTCGACCGTACCGATCTCCTGGTGACCGTCAGTTCCACGGCCGCCCTCGAATCGATGCACCGGGGAATGCCGACGGCCATCCTGAGCGATCTCGGGGTACGGGAGATCCACGGGAACCACTATTTCACCGGCTCCGGCTGCGTCACCGACTGGACCGCGATAGACGAGGGCGCGGCCCCCCTCGCACACGAATCGTGGACGGTCGACCAGGGAATCCGCTCCTTCGATCCCTTCGGTGAACTCCGCAACCGGATCCTCGAATTGCGCGGGAGCCGGCTCCCCGAGATCACCCCGTACTACACGGCCGCGAGCGCGCCCGAATACGTCGGTACGCTGCTGCGCCGCCGGGGCCTGAATCCCGACGGCTCCCCCGGCCCGGGCGCCACCGCGGCCCGCTCCCGCGGCCCGATGAAGCGCACCTCGCGGCGCGTGCTCAAGGTCGCCTACCAGTTCGGGGTCCAGCGCGTGGCCCCGAAGATCCAGCAGTGGGGCGGCGTATGACCGCCCCCTCCCCCCTCCAGGAGAGCAGCCCCGTGAACGTCACCGCCGTCATACCCGCCCGGGGCGGCTCCAAGGGCATCCCCGGCAAGAACGTGGCCGAGGTCGGCGGGGTGCCGCTGGTGGCCCGCGCCGTGCGGGCCTGCCTGGGCGCCGCCCACGTGACCCGGGTCGCCGTGTCCACCGACGACGCGGCGATCGCCGATGCCGCCCGGGAGGCCGGCGCCGAGGTGGTGGAGCGGCCGGCCGAGCTCGGGTCGGACCGGGCGTCCAGCGAGTCGGCGCTGCTGCACGCGCTGGACGCGCTGGAGGAACGTCACTGCGAGGCCGTGGACGTGCTGGTCTTCGTCCAGTGCACCAGCCCGTTCATCACCTCCGAGGAGGTGGACGAGGCCGTCCTGGCCATCGTCCGCGACGGCGCCGACTCCGCCTTCACCGCCGTGCCCTTCCACGGCTTCCTGTGGACCGCCGACCCCGGCCACGGGCCCGGCCACCGGGCGCGGGGCGTCAACCACGACAGCGCGGTGCGGCTGCGCCGCCAGGACCGTACGCCGGAGTACCTGGAGTCGGGCGCCGTGTACGCGATGCGCGCCGACGGTTTCCGCCGCAGCGGCCACCGCTTCTTCGGCCGGACCCAGCTCGTCCCCACGGCCCCCGAGCGGGCCATCGAGCTCGACGAACCCGGCGACCTCGACCGGGCCCGGGCCCTGGCCCCGCTCCTGGACCCCCCGCAGACTTCGGCGACCCCGTCGCCGCAACCCGAGCAGTACCCCGGAAAGGAACTCTGAACAGTGGTGCACAGCAACCGGATCCGCCTGATCGGAAACAGGGAGGTCGGCGCCGGCCGGCCCACCTACGTGATCGGCGAGATCGGGATCAACCACAACGGTGAGCTGGCCAACGCCCTCGCGCTCGTCGACGCGGCGGCCGACGCGGGCTGTGACGCGGTGAAGTTCCAGAAGCGCACCCCCGAGATATGCACCCCGCGCGACCAGTGGGACATCGAACGGGACACCCCCTGGGGCCGGATGACGTACATCGACTACCGCCACCGCGTGGAGTTCGGCGAGGACGAGTACCGGGCCATCGACGAGCACTGCGCCAAGCGCGGCATCGACTGGTTCGCCTCCCCCTGGGACACCGAGGCCGTCACCTTCCTGGAGAAGTTCGGCGTGCCCGCGCACAAGGTGGCCTCCGCCTCCCTCACCGACGACGAGCTGCTCCTGGCCCTGCGCGCCACCGGCAAGACGGTGATCCTGTCCACCGGCATGTCCACCCCGCAGCAGATCCGGCACGCGGTGGAGGTCCTCGGCAGCGAGAACATCGTCCTGCTGCACGCCACCTCCACCTACCCGGCCAAGGCCGAGGAGCTCAACCTGCGGGTGATCAACAGCCTGGAGGCCGCCTACCCCAACGTGCCGATCGGCTACTCGGGCCACGAGACGGGCCTGCAGACCACCGTGGCCGCCGTCGCCATGGGCGCCTGCGCCGTCGAGCGGCACATCACCCTCGACCGCGCCATGTGGGGCTCCGACCAGGCCGCCTCCGTCGAGCCCGGCGGCCTGGCCCGCCTCGTGCGCGACATCCGCACCATCGAGACCGCCCTCGGCGACGGCGTGAAGAAGGTCTACGACTCCGAACTCGCCCCCATGAAGAAGCTCCGCCGCGTCCAGGGCTCCCCCGCCTCCGAGGGCGTGACGGCCTCGGCATGAGCGAGACCCTCGCCCTGGTGGAGAGCCCGGCTCAACTACTGAATGTCCTGGAGTGGGCCCACGCCCACCCGGGCGAGGCAGCCTCCCTCACCATCGCCGTGCTCCAGCCGGTGGACCCGCGCTCGCGCGCGCAGGTCCGCCGGCTGTGCCGGTACGCCTCCCAGGCCAAGGTGGTCTGGCGGCGCTACGAGGTCCGCGCGGGCTACCTGGGGCGGGCCGGCGAACTGGTCCGGCTGGGCCGGGCGGTGGCGGCGGCCCGGCGGCTGGTGATCGGGGACCTGTTCTCCCGCACCATCCAGCTGCTGCTGCCGCGCTCGCGCGCCCGCGAGGTGGTCGTCGTCGACGACGGCACCGCCACCACCGAGCTGGTAGCACTGCTGACGAGCGGACAGCAGCTGACCCGCTGGCACCAGGGGGACGCCAAGTCCGCCAAGGGCGGCCCGGTGAACCGGTGGCTGGCCCGGGAGGAGCTGGAGCGGGCCGTGTTCTTCACCTGCATGCCGGTGGCCGTCCCGCCGGGCGCCGAGCTGCGGCCCAACGAGTACGCCTGGAGCCGGGCCACTTTCGGCCCGGCCCGGCCCCGGCCCGGGGCGGACCTGGCGGGCAGCTCCCTGGTGGAGACCGGGGTGGTCGACGAGGACCGGTACATCGAGGCGGTCGGCTGGATCGCCCGTACCCGGGCGGCAGGCCGCTACCTGGCGCACCGCCGGGAGAGCGCGCAGAAGCTGGACCGGATCTCCGCCCTGACGGGCATGGAGATCGTCCACCCCGAGCTGCCGCTGGAGCTGACCGCGCTGACCGAGCCCATCGGGCTGTCCCTGCTGACCTTCGCGTCCACCATCGCCTACACCCTGCCGATCGTGCTGCGCGGTGCGCCGGTACGGGTCGAGCTGTGCGAGATCGACGACGCCTGGATCACCCCGGACACGGCGGCCCGTTCGGTGGAATTCCTGCGGCGCATCTCCAGCCTGGCCATCGCCCGGCACGGGCTGGCCAGCATCCCGCCGCAGGGCCGGCGGCGCACGGGCGAGCGGTCAGAAGCGCTGCCAGCGGCCCAGTGAGAGGCCCGAGCTGTCCTTCTGCCGGTTGACCAGCAGTTCACCGCGGGCGCTGATCGAGGCGATGACGACCAGACCGCGGGCGTCGACGGCGAGGGCCGGGGAGTCGGGGCACTCCTCGCCGATCCCGGTCCACCAGAGCCCGGCCGCCTCGTTCTCCGTCGGGTACGCGGCCAGTGCGGTACGGCCGTCGAGGGCGCGGTGGGCCAGCACCGTGCAGTCGTAGCCGTCGACCAGGGCGCGCGCGGCGGCCACCGCCCCGTGCCCGGGACCGCCGCCCAGGGACATCACCCCGGCGCCCTCGCGGTGGGCGAACACCCCGCTGCCGTCGGCCGCGTGCCAGAACCGGGTGACCCGGCCGGGGGCCGTCTCCAGGGTGGTGAGCGATCCGTCGCGGGCGAGGTAGGGGACCACCTCGGCCATCTTCAGGGGGCCGCCGGGCGCGGCCTGCGCCCAGAAGGTGAGCCCCTTCTCGCCGGGGGCGGCGAAGGCGGTGAGCCCGTCGGCGGTGGAGGAGGCGCAGCCCGCCTCGAAGGTCATGCTGCCCTTGAGGTCCTCCCACCTCCCCCAGTCGCCCTTCTTGTCCTGGCGCTTCATGTGGATGCCCCGCCCGTTGTTGCGGACGAAGACGTGGGCCGCGCCCTGGCCGTCCACCGCCACGGCCGGCGGTCCGCCGCGCAGGGACATCTCGACGTTGTGGTAGAGGGTGCCGAGGGATTCCCAGGGGCCGATCGGGCGGCCGCTCTGGTACTGCACGGCGTGGTGGTAGGTGAGGGTCTCGGTGTCGCCGTTCGGGGCGCGGCGCCGGCCGGTGAAGTGCGCGTACCCGTCGGGGCCCTGACCCACCGACAGGTCGGTCAGGCCGTCGGCGGGGAAGAAGTCGGGGCCGTTCCAGCCGGGGCCCGCGGGGGTCTGCTCGGTCCAGCGCAGCAGGCCGCCGGCGGTGCGGGCGTAGGCGCTCAGCCGGCCGTCCTTGCCCGCGAGGACCCAGCGTCCGCCCAGGGGGCCCAGGGCCGCGGGGCCGCCCTCACGGGCGGAGGGCGGTGCCGGGCGGTGCCGGGGGGATTTGTTCGGACTGCGTCTGGATCGCGTCGCCATGGGACCGCAAGCAACCCTTCCCCTTCACGATTCGAACAGAATCAGGATACCCCGGGGGTCCTCCGGCGGGCCCCTGCGTCTATGTTGCGGGCATGACCTCAGACGCCACCGCCACCTCCACCACCACGCCCGAACCGGAGCCCGAGCCCGGGGCGGCGTCGGAGCCCCAGCGGGCCAGGTCGCGCGCGAGCCGGATCCGCCGGGGGCTGGCCTGGACGGCGGCCGTCCTCGTCCTCGGCTCGGCCGGGGCCGGCTGGTGGGTCTACAGCCACCTCGAGGGGAACATCGACAGCGTCGACCTGGACCGGGCGATCGGTACGGACAACCGCCCGCCGAAGGTGGTGGAGAAGGCCCAGAACGTCCTGGTGCTGGGATCCGACTCGCGCGCCGGGGCCAACGCCGAGCTCGACCACGGCAACGTCAGCGGGGCCCGCTCCGACACGGCGATGCTGGTCCACATACCCGAGGGCCGGTCCCGGGCCACCGCGGTGAGCATCCCGCGCGACACCCTGATCACCCGGCCCGAGTGCAAGGACCAGGACGGCGGGACCGTCCCCGGCGCGAACCGGGTCATGTTCAACTCCGTCTACTCGGTGGCCGGTCCGGCCTGTGTGGTCAAGACGGTCGAGCAGCTGTCGGGGATCCGCGTGGACCACTTCGTGGAGGTGGACTTCGCCGGTTTCAAGGGCCTCGTGGACGCCCTCGGCGGGGTCACCGTCACCCTCGACCAGCCGATGACGGGTGCGAAGGGCGGCCTGAAGCTCGACGCGGGCACGCACCGGCTGAACGGCACGGACTCGCTGAAGTTCGTCCGCACCCGCTACGGCTACGGGGACGGCAGCGACCTCGGACGCATAGGCCTCCAGCAGCAGTTCATGCTCGCCCTGCTCGCCGAGGTCAAGAAGCAGGACGCCCTCGGCAACCCCGCCCGGCTCTACAAGCTCGCGGACGCCGGCACCAAGTCCCTGACCACCGACTCCGACCTGGCCTCGCTCACCGCGCTCGCCGACTTCGCACAGAGCATGAAGGGCGTGGACCCGTCCACGATGGAGACCATCATGCTGCCGGTGGCGTACGACAAGGTGGACCCGAACCGGGTGGTCGTCGCGCAGGAGCAGGCCTCCCAGCTGTGGGAGGCCCTGCGCAACGACCGGAAGGTGCCCGCCTCGGCGAAGGACTCCCCCGCCAAGGGCGGCGGCGGCAAGGGCGCCAAGCCGTCCAAGTCCCCGGCGCCCGAGCCGTCCCCGTCGGCCTAGTCAGTACTCGGCGTCCCGCCCCCTCCTGCCCAGACGGCTGTGGCTGCGGCCGTACAGGAAGTAGACGACGAAGCCGATCACCATCCAGATCCCGAACCGGGCCCAGGTCTCGGCCGGCAGGTTCAGCATCAGCCAGAGCGAGGCCGCAATGGACAGGATCGGGATCACCGGCACCCACGGGGTGCGGAAGGACCGGTGCAGGTCGGGGCGGGTCCGGCGGAGGATGATCACGCCGAGCGCCACGATCACGAAGGCGAACAGGGTGCCGATGTTGACCAGTTCGGCGAGCTTCTCCAGGCTGGTGAAGCCCGCGACGATCGCGATGATCCCGCCGAGGAGCATGGTGGCCCGGTAGGGGGTGCGGTACTTGGGGTGGGTGACGGAGAAGGTGCGCGGCAGCAGTCCGTCACGGCTCATCGCGAAGAACACCCGGGTCTGGCCCAGCAGCAGGATCATGCTCACCGTGATCAGGCCCACGGCCGCCCCGAGGCTGATCGCGCCGGAGAAGAAGGGCTGGTTCACGGACTTGAAGGCTTCGGCGAGCGGGGCGGTCGGCGACATCTGCGCGTAGTACTGCATGCCGGTGACCACGATGGTCACGGCGACGTAGAGCAGCGTGCAGATGAGCAGCGAGCCGAGGATGCCGCGGGGCATGTCCCGCTGGGGGTTCTTGGTCTCCTCGGCCGCGGTGGCCACGACGTCGAAGCCGATGAAGGCGAAGAAGACCAGGGACGCGGCGGTGAAGATGCCCATGACGCCGAAGTTGGTGGGCTGGAAGCCGAACATCAGCTGGACCAGCGGCGCCGTCCAGCCGCTCCCTCCGGGCTGTGGCTGCGCGGGAGGGATGAACGGCGAGTAGTTGTCCGCCTTGATGAAGAAGGCGCCCGCGATGATGACCAGCAGGACCACGGTCACCTTGATGGCGACGACGACCGCGGTGATCCGGGCCGACAGCTTCGTCCCGACGACGAGGATCGCCGTCAGCGCCAGGACCAGCAGGAAGGCCAGCAGGTCGAAGTGGCCTCCCGCGTCGGGCCCGGACAGTGCGACGGGCATGTCCCAGCCGAGGTTCGTGTGCATGAGGTGGCGTACGTACCCGGACCAGCCGACGGCCACGACGGCGGTGCCGAGGGCGAATTCGAGGACCAGGTCCCAGCCGATGATCCAGGCGGGCAGTTCCCCGATGGAGGCGTACGCGAAGGTGTAGGCCGAGCCGGCCACCGGGACGGTGGACGCGAACTCGGCGTAGCAGAGGGCCGCGAGGGCACAGACGACGCCCGATACCACGAAGGAGAGGGCGGTGGCGGGGCCGGCGTTGTTACGGGCGGCGATGCCCGTGAGGACGAAGATGCCGGTACCGATGATGACGCCGACACCGAAGACGGTCAGGTCCCAGGCGGAGAGCGATTTGCGGAGCGCGTGCTCCGGCTCCTCCGTGTCACGGATGGACTGTTCCACCGTCTTGGTACGGAACGGGCTGTTGAGGTCCGAGCTCACCGACGCACCTCCCAAGAAGTACGCGAACGGGCCGGGAGGCCCACCCTTCAAGGGTGATCTCCCGGCCCGTGTGGTGCAACCGCGCGATCCGGCCGACGTGCGGCTAGTCGACGGTGGCGGCGGTCTCGCTCTCGAAACGGCCGTCCAGCTTGGCCACCAGGCCGGTGACCTGGCGGGCGATGTCCGGGGCGGTCAGGCCGATCTCGGCCATGATCTCCTTGCGCAGCGCGTGGTCGAGGAAGCGCTGCGGGATGCCGAAGTCGCGCAGCGGCACGTCCACGCCCGCGTCCCGCAGGGCCTGCGAGACGGCGGCGCCGACACCGCCGGTGCGGCCGTTGTCCTCGACGGTGACGACGACCCGGTGCCGGTCGGCGAGCGGGGCCATGGCCTCGTCCACCGGCTTGACCCAGCGGGGGTCGACGACGGTCGAGGAGATGCCCTGCTTGTCGAGCAGGTCGGCGATCTCCAGGCACATCGGGGCGAGCGCGCCGACGGAGACGATCAGTACGTCCGTGGGGGCACCTCCCAGGCCCGAAGGGCCGAGGGGGAGGGTGACCTCGGGGGCGGGCAGGCGCAGCACGTCCATGCCGCCGACCTTCCCGACCGCCGGGACGGCCGGGCCGACGACGCCCTTGGAGTAGCGCACGACGGTCGGGGCGTCCTTGACCTCGACGGCCTCGCGGAGCTGGGCGCGCAGCTGCTCGGCGTCGCGGGGGGCGGACAGGCGCAGGCCGGGGACGACCTGGAGGATGGACATGTCCCACATGCCGTTGTGGGAGGCGCCGTCGTCGCCGGTGACGCCCGCGCGGTCCAGGACGAAGGTGACCCCGCACTTGTGCAGGGCGACGTCCATGAGGACCTGGTCGAAGGCGCGGTTGAGGAAGGTCGCGTAGACCGCGAAGACCGGGTGGACGCCGCCGGTGGCCAGGCCGGCGGCCGAGGTGGCGCCGTGCTGCTCGGCGATACCGACGTCGTAGACCCGGTCCGGGAAGGCCTCGGCGAACTTGTTGAGGCCCACCGGGTGGAGCATGGCCGCGGTGATGCCGACGATGTCCGGGCGCTCGTGGCCGAGCTTGACCATCTCGTCGGCGAAGACGGAGGTCCAGCTGGCGGCGGCGGTCGCGACCGGCAGGCCGGTGTCCGGGTGGATCACGCCGACCGCGTGGAAGCGGTCCGCCTCGTGCTCCAGGGCAGGGGTGTAGCCGCGGCCCTTCTGGGTGAGGCAGTGCACGATGACCGGGCCGCTGAAGCGCTTGGCGCGCGTCAGGGCGGACTCCAGGGCCTCGATGTCGTGGCCGTCGATGGGGCCGATGTACTTCAGGCCCAGGTCCTCGAACATGCCCTGCGGGGCGATGAAGTCCTTGAGGCCCTTCTTGGCGCCGTGCAGGGTCTCGAAGAGGGGCTTCCCGACGACGGGGGTGCGCTCCAGGATCTCCTTGCCGCGGGCCAGGAAGCGCTCGTAGCCGTCCGTGGTGCGCAGGGTGGCGAGGTGGTTCGCGAGACCGCCGATGGTGGGGCCGTACGAGCGCTCGTTGTCGTTGACGACGATGACCAGCGGGCGGTCCTTGGCGGCGGCGATGTTGTTCAGCGCCTCCCAGGCCATGCCGCCGGTGAGGGCGCCGTCGCCGATGACCGCGGCGACGTGGTGGTCCTCGCGGCCGAGGACCTCGTTGGCCTTGGCGAGGCCGTCGGCCCAGCCGAGGACGGTCGAGGCGTGCGAGTTCTCGATCACGTCGTGGTCGGACTCGGCGCGCGAGGGGTAGCCGGAGAGGCCGCCCTTGGAGCGCAGGCCGGCGAAGTCCTGGCGGCCGGTGAGCAGCTTGTGGACGTAGGCCTGGTGCCCCGTGTCGAAGAGGACCTTGTCCTTCGGCGATTCGAAGACCCGGTGCAGGGCGATCGTCAGTTCGACCACGCCGAGGTTGGGGCCGAGGTGCCCGCCGGTCTTGGAGACGGCATCGACCAGGAAGGACCTGATCTCGGCGGCGAGCTGGATCAGCTCCTCCTGGCTGAGCCGGTCCAGATCGCGCGGTCCCTTGATGCGGGTCAGCAGCACCCGTGCCTCCTTGCAGTTGCTGGCTGGTCTGTCGAGTCTAATGTTCCGCTCGCGGGCGGAATCATCGGGCGGTACCGGGAGGGGTACGCCCTTTGTCATACCTGTACACCCCGCGGGGGAATCACACCTCCCAAACGGACGTATGACCGCACAACCGTACGTACATATGTACGCACAGGTGCCCGGTGCCACACGGAGTGGCACCGGGCACTGTGACGGGTCTTACCGTCCGGGTGACGCCCCGGACGCGCGCTCAGGCGCGTCCGGCGGTCTTCTGGGTCTTGCGGGTGACCGAGTCGATGACCACGGTGGCGAGCAGTACCGCACCGGTGATCATGTACTGGATCGGAGTCGCGATCCCCTCCAGGGCCAGACCGTACTGGATGGAGGTGATGACCATGACGCCGAGGAGGGCGTTCCAGGTGCGGCCGCGGCCGCCGAAGAGGCTGGTGCCGCCGATGACGGCCGCCGCGATGACGTTCATCAGCAGGTCGCCGGCGCCGGCGCTCTGGTTGGCCGCCGCGATCTTGGAGGCCCAGAAGAGGCCGCCGATGGCGGCGAAGGTGCCGGCGATGGCGAAGACGGCGATGCGGATGCCGTTGACGTTGATGCCGGCCCGGCGGGAGGCCTCGACGCTGCCGCCGAGGGCGAAGACGTTGCGGCCGAAGGTGGTGCGGCGCAGCACGAAGTCCGTGCCGACCAGGGCCAGGACGAAGAGGACGACCGCGAGCGGCAGGCCCTTGTACTGGTTGAACACGACGGCGGGGCCGAAGGTGAACACGGCCAGGAGGCCCGTGCGCAGCAGGACCTCGCTCAGCGGCCGCGAGGGGACCCCGGCGGCCTCCCGGCGGCGGTTGTCGGTGTAGGAGGCGAGGAAGTACGCCACCACGGCGACCGCCGCGAGGCCGTAGCCGGCGGCCACGTCGGAGAAGTAGTACGTGGTGAGCTTGCCGACCACGCCGTCGGGGTCGAGGTTGATGGTGCCGTTGCTGCCGAGGATCTGCAGCATGGCGCCGGACCAGAACAGCAGGCCGGAGAGGGTGACCGCGAAGGCGGGGGCGCCGATCTTGGCGAAGAAGAAGCCGTGGAGGGCGCCGATCAGGGCGCCGCCGGCGACGGCGGCCAGGATCGCGAGCCATTCGTTGACGCCGTGGGTGACGGCGAGGACGGCGACGATCGCGCCCGAGACGCCGCTGACGGAGCCGACCGAGAGGTCGATCTCGCCGAGCAGCAGCACGAAGATGATGCCGACGGCCATCATGCCGGTGGCGACCATCGTGATGGCGATGTTGGAGAGGTTCTCCGGGGAGAGGAAGTTCGAGTTCAGGCCCTGGAAGATGCCCCAGATGATGATCAGGCCGAGGACGACCGGGATCGAGCCCAGGTCGCCGGCCTTCATCTTGCGGCCGAACTCGCTCAGGTAGCCGGACAGGCCCCGCTCGCGCACGAGGAGGCGGGGGTCCACCACGGGTATCGCGTCCGCCGGGGCGGCCGGGTTGGCCAGCTTGGCCACGTCCTCCGCCGCGGTGTGGTGTTCGGTGCTCACTTGCGGGCCTCCCCGGTGCGGGCCGCCCGGCGGGTCACGGCGTTGTCCGTGGCCCCGGTGATGGCGGAGATGATCTCTTCCTGCGAGGTGTCGGCGACGTCGAAGACGCCGTTGTTGCGGCCCAGCCGCAGCACGGCCACCTTGTCGGCCACGGCCTTCACGTCGGCCATGTTGTGGCTGATGAGGATGACGGCGTGGCCGCGCTCGCGCAGCCGTTCGACCAGGTCGAGGACCTGGGCGGTCTGCTCGACGCCGAGGGCGGCGGTGGGCTCGTCGAGGATGACGAGCTTGGGCTCGCCGAGCATCGAGCGGGCGATCGCCACGGTCTGGCGCTGGCCGCCCGAGAGGGAGGCGATGGGGATCCGGACGCTGGGGATCCGGATGGACAGGGTGGTCAGGAGCTCGCGGGCGCGGCGCTCCATCTCCACCTCGTCGAGCACGCCGTAGCGCTTGAGCTCGCGGCCCAGGAAGAGGTTGCCGACGACGTCGATGTTGTCGCACAGCGCGAGGTCCTGGTAGACGGTCGCGATGCCGAGGTTCTGGGCGTCGTGGGGCTTGCCGATGGAGACCGGACGGCCCTCCCACTCGATGACCCCGTCATCGATGGGGTGCACGCCGGCGATCGTCTTGACCAGCGTGGACTTGCCGGCGCCGTTGTCGCCGACCAGGGCGACCACCTCACCGGAGTGGATCTCGAGTTCTACGTCGGTCAGGGCCTGGACGGCACCGAACCGCTTCGAGACCCCTCGCAACGCCAGCACGGGCGCAGCGGACACATGAACCATCTCCTTCGCCGCCTGACCGGCGGGGATGTCGTGCAAAAGAGCAGGAGCGGGGTGGACGGGGATATGGGAAAACGTTTCTGCCCGGCGCCCCGCGGGTGGCGGGGGCATGAGGGGCGGGGCGCCGGGCAGGGCGGGGGGGCCGCTCCTCCCTCTGCGGGAGGCGGCGCGGGCCCTACTTGAGGCCGAGGGTGGCGCAGGCGGCCGCGTACTTGTCGGTGCAGATCTCGTCCACCGTGTAGACGCCGTCCTTGATGACGGTGTCCTTGATGTTGTTCTTGGTCAGCGAGACGACCGGGATCAGCACGGAGGGGACGCCCTTGGTGGTCGGGCTGTCGACCTTGTTGTTGATGATGTCGTCGGCCTTCTTGCCCTGGGCGAGGGCGACGGCCATCTCGGCGGCGGCCGAGGCCTCGGGGGCGTACGGCTTGTAGACGCTCATGAACTGCTCGCCCGCCACGATGCGCTGGACACCGGCGAGTTCGGCGTCCTGGCCGGTGACCGGGGGCAGGGGGTTCAGGCCGGCCGCCTTGAGGGCGGTGATGACGCCGCCGGCCATGCCGTCGTTGGCGGAGTAGACGCCGATCACCTTGTCCTTGCCGAGCGCGGAGAGGGCGCCCGCCATGTTGGTGTTGGCGTTCTCCGGCTTCCACTCCTTGGTGTCGTACTCCTTGCCGATGGTCACCTTGCCGTCGAGGACGGAGTGCGCGCCCTTCTTGAACAGGGCGGCGTTGGGGTCGGTGACGGAGCCGTTCATCATGACGATCTGGCCGTCCTTGGCCTTGTCGCCCAGGGCCTCCAGCAGGGCCTTGCCCTGCACCTTGCCGACCTCTTCGTTGTCGAAGGAGGTGTAGCCGTCGATCGGGCCCTCCGCCAGGCGGTCGTAGGCGACGACCGGGATGCCGGCGTCCTTGGCCTTCTTGACCGAGCCCGCGATGGCCTTGGCGTCCACGGCGTCGATGATCAGCACGTTCACCTTGTTGGTGATCATCGTGTCGACCTGGGAGTTCTGCGTGGTGGCGTCCTGCTTGGCGTTCGCGTAGACCACCTGGGCCTTGCCGTTGGTCAGATCGGAGATCTTCTTCTCGATCAGCGGCTTGTCGAACTTCTCGTAGCGCGCGGTCTGGTTCTCCGGCAGGAGCAGACCGACCTTGATCGCCTCGCCGGCGGCGGCGGGGCCCGAGGGCTTCTTCTCGCCCCCCGCTTCCTTGGCGCTGCCACAGGCGGCCAGCGAGACGGCCATGGCGCCGGCGGCGACGGCAACGGCGGCTCTACGCATACGCGTGTTCATGAAGTGAACCTCCCTGACGAGGCCGCATCACCGCGGCCGAGGTGGGTGTGAGTCAACCCCGGCCGCGATTTGCCGTCAAGGAGTGAATCCTTAACGAGATGACAACGGAGTCATCCGTTATCTAAATGAAGACACGGCAGCGGGGGCGCGCACTCCCATTCCATTTTCTGCCAAAAGCGTCGAATCGCCCATCTCACTGAGTACGAGGGCGAGTGCGCCGAGTACCTCCGCACGGCCGCCCAGGGAGCCGGTCAGCACGGACAGCTGCCGGGCCGCGCTGGGGATGGCGTACCGCCCCACGGACTCCCTGATCGGCGCCAGGACCAGCTCCCCGGCGTCGGCCAGGGAGCCGCCGAGCACGATCCGGGAGGGGTTCAGCAGGTTGCAGAGGCTGGCCACGCCGCTGCCGACGTGCCGGCCCACGTCGCCGATGACCCGGCGGCAGCCCGGGTCGCCCTCCCGGGCGAGTTCGACCACCTTCTCCATCGTCAGCTCCGGCCCGTGGCTGCCCTGGAGCAGGGGAAGCACGTAGCGGGCGGCGGCGAAGGTCTCCAGGCAGCCGCGGTTGCCGCAGCGGCAGACCGGGCCCGACTCGTCCAGGGTGATGTGCCCGATCTCCCCCGCGGTGCCGCCCGGGCCCCGGTAGATCTGGCCGTTGATCACCAGGCCGGCGCCCACACCGCTGGCGACCTTGATGTACGCCAGGTCCCGCACCCCGCGCCCGCTCCCCCAGACCAGCTCGCCCAGCGCGCCGAGGTTCGCGTCGTTGTCCACGTAGACGGGGACGCCCAGGCGCCGCGAGAGCTCCTGGCGCGGATTGATCCCCGCCCAGCCCGGCAGGATCGCGGTGGAGCCGAGGGTGCCGGACTCCACGTCGATGGGTCCGGGGACGCCGAGCCCGACGCCGATCACCTTGTCGCGGGCCACGCCGACCTGCTGCACCAGCCGTCCGACCAGCGCTTCCGCCCGGTCGAAGCCATCCACCCAGGAGGCGTCCACGTCCAGCGGCTCGGACTCCTCGGCCAGCACCTGGTGCGCGAGGTTGCCGACGGCCACCCGCAGGTGGGCGTGGCCGAAATCCACTCCGATCACGATGCCCGCGTCCCCGCTGAGCGAGACGCTGCGGGCCCGACGGCCACCCGCCGAGGTGTCGGTGACCTCGACGGTCCCTCCCTCCTTGAGCTCACGGACGATGTTGGAGACCGTGGCCGCCGACAGTCCGGTGGTGCGGGCGATCTCCGCCTGGGTCAGCGAACCCGCGAGGCGCACCGCCCGCACGACCCGTTCGAGATTCGCGCGATGCAGTGAGGACTGCGATCCGGGAGTCTGCACGACTCATCCACTCCTGCCCATAAGCGACGGCGATCCGTCGCCCCCCGGCCGGTCGTCAAGGCTGTCTGCTCCGAGACCCCGGCGTCTCTCCAACTTGTGAACCTTAAGTCGAGCGTTTGGCCCCTCTGACGTCAAGGGCCGGAGACAGCCTGAAACGGACACGGGCTGACCAAAAGGATGAACACCACCCTCCGGGATCGTGTTACGGTCGCTGAGGCGCCGGTCCTCTGCGGCCTCCAGGCCGGACCTGGCGCCGCGTACTGACGGCGCGACGCGAGGAGGTGTTCGGGATGAGTCCCGATCGAAGTCTTCGCCGCGCTCTCGTCGGCTGACCGTTCCGCTCAGGAACGCTCCGTTTCGTATCTTCCTTCTTTTCTTCCTTCTTTCCGCATGCCCTGACTCTCCTGTCAGGCATACGTCATCCATGCCCGCGGCGCACCCCGTGGCGGTTCCCGCCACCCCGCGCCGCCCCATGACCACTCCACGTGACCGCGCGGCCGCGCGCTGCCCGGACGCGGTGGAGGGAGGTATTCATCATGACCATGCTCACCCCCCGTACCCCGGCGAAGCTCGCACCGCCGGGCCGGACCCGCCGGCTGCGCAAGGCCGCCGAGCTGGAGTCCGCCACCCGCCTGGCCGGCGAGCGCCTCGCCGAGGTCAGCGCCCGCCCGGCCGTCCAGGTCCTCCAGGACGTGGACACCTCCCGCGGCGGCCTCACCCACGGCGAGGCCGTGCGCCGCCTGGGACTGCACGGAGCCAACGTCGTCGCCCAGGAGCGCGCGCCGCACTGGACGGCCCAGCTCGCGAAGGCGTTCTGGAACCCCTTCATCGGCGTGCTGGTGTTCCTGGCCGCCGTCATGTTCTGGCAGGACCCCGCGGACCCGGGCGTCCTCATCCTCTCCGTGATGGTGGCGGTCAGCGGGCTGCTGCGGTTCTGGCAGGAGTACCGCTCCGGACGCGCCGCCGACGCCCTGAAGAAGCTCGTCACCACCACCTGCGCGGTGCGGCGCCGGGCCGGCAGCGGCTCCGTCCCGACCACGCTGGAGATCCCGATGGACCAGGTGGTCCCGGGTGACCTGGTACGGCTGGCCGCCGGCGATCTGATCCCGGCCGACCTGCGGCTGATCACCTCCAAGGACCTGATGGTCAGCCAGGCGGCGCTGTCCGGCGAGTCGTTGCCGGTGGCCAAGGCCGACACGCGTACCGAGGACCTCGGCCAGCACGCGACGACCGACCCGGTGGAGGCCGACAACCTCTGCCTGATGGGCACCTCGGTCACCTCCGGCACCGCCACCGGCGTGGTCGTCGCGACCGGCTCCGGCACGTACTTCGGGTCGATGGCCGGCACCCTCGTCGGCGAGCGCCCGCAGACCAACTTCGACACCGGCGTGCGCAAGGTCAGCTTCCTGCTGATCCGCTTCATGCTGGTGATGGTCCCGGTCGTCTTCATGATCAACGGGCTGACCAAGGGCGACTGGGAAGAGGCCTTCCTCTTCGGTGTCGCCGTCGCGGTGGGCCTGACCCCCGAGATGCTGCCGATGGTCGTCTCCGCCAACCTGGCGCGCGGCGCGGTGGCCATGGCCAGGCGCAAGGTCGTCGTCAAGCGGCTGAACGCCATCCAGAACCTGGGCGCCATGGACGTCCTGTGCACGGACAAGACCGGCACCCTCACCGAGGACCGGATCGTCCTGGACCGCTACCTGGACGTGCACGGCGCCGAGGACGGCGAGGTCCTGGAGTACGGCTACCTGAACGCGCACTTCCAGACCGGCCTGCGCAACCTGCTGGACCAGGCGGTCATCGACCGGGTGAACGAGGCCGAGGAGGTTGTCGTCGACGCACGGTTCACGATGGTCGACGAGATCCCCTTCGACTTCGCCCGCCGGCGGATGTCCGTGGTCCTCAATCGCAACGCGATGACGGACGGCCCCGGCCGCGCCGAGCACGTGATGATCACCAAGGGCGCGGTCGAGGAGGTCCTGGAGCTCTGCACCCACATGACCGACCGCGGCGTGGCGGTCCCGCTGACCGAGGAGCTGCGCCGGCGGGCCACCTCCATCGCCGCCGACAACAACCGGGCCGGGCTGCGCGTCCTGGCCGTGGCCACCCGCCGGATCACCGCCCCGCGCGACACCTACACCGTCGCGGACGAGGAGCAGCTGACCCTGGTCGGCTTCCTCGCCTTCCTCGACCCGCCGAAGGCCTCGGCCGCCCGGGCCCTGCAGGGCCTGGCCGACAAGGGCATCGCGGTCAAGGTGGTCACCGGCGACAACGAACTCGTCGCGGCCCGGGTCTGCGCCGACGTCGGCATCGAGGTCGGCCGCGTGGTGCCCGGCTCCGAGGTGGACGCCCTCGACGACACCGAACTGCGCGCGCTGGCCGCCCGTACGACGGTCTTCGCCAAGGTCAACCCGGTCCAGAAGGCCCGGATCGTGCGCGCCCTGCAGGCGGACGGCCACACGGTCGGCTTCCTCGGGGACGGCATCAACGACGCGGCCGCGCTGCGGGACGCCGACGTCGGCATCTCCGTGGACACGGCCGTGGACATCGCCAAGGAGTCGGCGGACATCATCCTGCTGGAGAAGGACCTCACCGTCCTGGAGCAGGGCGTGCTCCAGGGCCGCACCACCTTCGGCAACACGATCAAGTACATCAAGATGACGGCCTCGTCGAACTTCGGCAACGTCTTCTCGGTGCTGGTGGCGAGCGCCTTCATCCCCTTCCAGCCGATGCTCGCGATCATGCTGCTGGTGCAGAACCTGGTCTACGACATCGCCCAGCTGGCCACGCCCTGGGACCGGATGGACGAGGAGTACCTGCGCAGGCCCCGGAACTGGGACGCCAAGGGCATCTTCCGCTTCATGGTGACGATCGGCCCGATCAGCTCGATCTTCGACATCACCATGTTCGTGGTCATGTGGAACGTGTTCGCCGCCAACACGGTGGGCGAGGCCTCGCTCTTCCAGACGGGCTGGTTCGTCGAGGGCCTGCTCTCGCAGACCCTCGTCGTCCACATGATCCGGACCCGCAAGATCCCCTTCCTCCGGTCCCGCGCCTCGTGGCCGGTGATGGTGATGACGGTCCTGGCGGTACTGACCGGCCTCTGGCTCCCCTTCTCGCCCCTGGCCCCCGCCCTGGGATTCACGGCCCTCCCGGCCGGCTACTTCCCCTGGCTGATCGGCGTGCTCCTCGCGTACTGCACGCTGACCCAGCTGGTGAAGACCTGGTACATCCGCCGCTTCGGCACCTGGCTGTAGGGGCGACGCCCTATTTGAGGGTGGCCGAGGTCAGGCCCGCCTGGATCTGGCGTTGGAAGGAGAGGTAGACCACCAGCATCGGGATCATCGCGATGGTCACGCCGGCGAAGAGGACCGGCAGGTCCGTCTGGTAGCCCATCTGGTACTGGAGCTGGATCAGGCCCTGGGTGAGCATGTAGCGCTCGGGGTCCGATCCGCTCTGGGGCTGCATCAGCACGGAGGGCAGGATGTACTGGTTCCACTGGCCCAGGACATTGAATATCCCCACGCTGATCAGGCCGGGCTTGGCCATCGGCAGCATCACCTGGAAGAAGATCCGGGTGTCGGAGGCCCCGTCGATGACCGCCGCCTCGTGCACCGCCGTGGGCAGGGTGCGGAAGAAGGAGTGCATGAAGAAGACGGTGAAGGGCATCGAGTAGGCGACGTAGACCAGGATCAGCCCCTGGTAGGTGTTCAGCATGTCCAGGCGCTTGACCATGAAGAACAGCGGTACCAGGGCCAGGAACACCGGGAACATGGCCCCGCTGACGAAGAAGTAGTAGATGATCCGGTTCCCCGGGAAGGGGTAGCGGGCCAGGACGTACGCGGCCATCGAGCCGAGCAGCATGGTCAGCGGGACGGAGAAGGCCAGGACGATCAGGGTGTGGCCGAAGTAGCCGCCGATGCCCTTGTCCCAGGCGCGGCCGAAGGCGTCGAAGTGCCAGTTGGTCGGCCAGCTCAGGGCGGAGGAGCCGATCTGGGAGTCGGTCTTGAAGGAACCGAGCGCCAGCCACACCAGCGGCAGGACGATCAGTATCGCCCAGACGGCCAGGAAGCCGTGGGAGAAGACGTTCAGCACCATGCCGTCGGAGCGGGTCCGGCCGGCGCCCTCGGGGCGGCCGCTCCCCCGGGAGCGCTCGGCGGCCGATTCGCCGGGTGCCTTGATCACTGTGGACTCTGCAGTCATCGGGGAACTCCGCTCAGAACTCGATGCGCTCGCGGCGGGTGGCGCGCAGCGTGACGACGGAGAGGATCATGGTCAGCAGCAGCATCACGACGCCCATGGCGCACGCGTAGCCGCTCTTGCCGAAGTAGAGGAAGTTGCGCATCAGCACGGTCGCCATGACCTCGCTGTGGTGGTCCGGGCCGCCGCCGAACTGGCCGGAGGTCATGGTGGACACCAGGACGAACATGTCCATGGCCGCGATGCCCAGGTACACCGCCGAGGTCTGCACGGAGTCCCACAGCAGGGGCAGCGTGACCCTGAGGAAGGTCTGGCCGCGGCCCGCGCCGTCGAGCAGGGCGGCCTCGTAGATGTCCCTGGGGACGGACTGCATGGCGGCCGAGAAGAGGACCAGGTAGAAGCCGACCCCGTGCCAGACCACCACGAGCAGCAGGCACCACAGGACGAGGTCCGGCTGGTTGAGCCATTCGACGGGGTGGGCCGGGTCGACCAGGCCCAGCTTGGCGAGGAACGCGTTCAGCAGGCCGCCCGTGTCGCTGCGGTACACCGCCCCGAAGAGGACGGCGAGGATGGCGAGGGACAGCACCTGCGGGAAGAAGTAGACGATCTTGTAGAAGGCCGACCCCCGGACGCCCCGCACCCCGCCGGCCCCGCTGCGCCCTCCCGCGTTCACCATGAAGGCGAAGAAGAGGGCGAGCAGGATGGTGATGACGGGGACGAACACCAGGAGCAGGAGGTTGTGCCACAGGGCGCTGCGGAAGACCTCGTCCTCCATCAGGGCCGCGTAGTTCTCCAGGCCGACGAAGTCGAACGTCGGGGACTGGCCGGACCAGTTGGTGAAGGAGTAGCCGAACGTCTGCACGTACGGCCAGATGACGAAGGTCAGGTACAGCGCGAGCGGCAGGACGAGGAAGCCGGCGATGAAGCCGGTCCGTCCCTTGCTCCGTGCTACGTGGCTCATGGTGTCCGTCCCTGGTGGGGCCGCCGGTGGACGTGGGGTCAGCTGCGGTGGTTGTTCTTGGCGTTGGGGTCCTTGGCGGCCTTGTCCACCGCGGCCTGGGCCCGCTTGATCCACTCCTTCGGCTGGATGCGCTGGGCCATCAGCTCGTTGGACGCGTTCTGGATGTCGGAGTCCATCTCGCTGTACCAGTCGGGGTAGAGGTAGTTGAAGGTGTCGGTCCCGGCGGCCTTGACCGCGGCGACGGCGGACTGGGTGCCCGGCCGGAGCTTGACGGACGGGTCGACGCCGTCCTTGACGACGGTGAGGGAGTTGGCCTGCTGGGCGAAGGTCGTCGACCATTCGCGGGAGAGCATGGTGCGCAGGAACTCCAGGCCGCCGGCCTTGTTGGCGGCCTTCTCCGGGACGACGAAGGCCTCGTTGGCGCCGGCGCGGATGGCGGCGAAGGGCAGCTTGCTGTCGGCGAGCACCGGCACCGGGAGGAACTTCATGTCGAAGTCGGCCGGGGTCTGCTTGAGCTGCTCGTTCTCCAGCCAGGAGCCGGAGGGGATGAAGGCCGCCTTGTACTGGTTCCAGGCGGTCTGCGCCTCCGTGTGGGTGAGGCCGTTGGTGCCGGGCATCAGGTAGCCCTTCTCGACCACCTCGTAGACGGCCTCGATGGCGGCCAGGGCGGCCGGGTTGCCCTCGAAGGCGTTCGGGGAGAGGTTGTCGATGGCCTTCATGGCCTCCAGACCGCCCTTCTTGGCGATCAGGTCCATGATCACGACGTTGATGTAGTACGGGTACTTGCCCTGGTGCGCCAGACCGCCGATGCCGGCCTCCTTGGCCTTGGCGCAGACGGCCAGGAACTCGTCCCAGGTCTTGGGCTCGGTCCAGCCCTTCTCCTTGAACAGCTTGCCGGAGTACCAGAACCCGAAGACGGTGTAGACGTAGTTGAGGGCGACGAACTTGCCCGCCTGGGTGCCCTGTTCGACGGTGCCCGCGATCAGGGTGTCGCGGACCTTCTTGTTCGGGTCGTCGATCGAGGGGGCCTCGAGGACGGCGGTCAGGTCGGCGAGCTGGCCGCCCTTGGCGAGCACGTCGATCTTGATCATCTGGGCGCCGGAGTCGTTGAGGACGTCCGGCGGGTTGCCCCCGTTGAAGCGGGGCTGGAGTTTGGCCGCGATCTCCTGGGTGCCCAGGTGGGAGCTGGTGGTGCCCCACTTCTTGTCGAACGCCGCCTCCCAGGCTTTGGCGTAGTCGTCGCCGAAGCCGCCCTTGAAGATGACCACGTCGAGCTTGCCGCCCTTGGCGAGGCCGAAGGGGTTCTCCTTGGACACGAGCCCCTTGTCCGGGCCCTTCGTGGAGGTGTCCCCGCCCCCGGAGGCGCAGGCGGACAGGAAGCTCATCGTCGGCACGGCGATCAGTCCGAGCGCCGCGGAGCGCTTGATCAGATCACGGCGGCCGAAGCCCTCACCGGTGGATCCCATGCTCGAGTCCTCGCCTTCGTCAGGATTGGGGCACAGGTATAGTCCACTTCCGCTCGGCTCAGCAAGATCGTGCACAAGGATCGTTCCCGGCTTTTCCGAGTTGAGACCTGTCCGTCATCTGATTCCGCCGCTCCGAAAAGCGGAAGGGCCGTACCCCCTTTTCGGGGGTACGGCCCTATGGTGCCGACTGCCGGCGGATCGCTCCGCCTGGCGCGCCCTTAGCCGCGGATCAGGTTGCGGAGGACGTACTGCATGATGCCGCCGTTGCGGTAGTAGTCCGCCTCACCCGGCGTGTCGATGCGCACGACCGCGTCGAAGGAGACACCGGTGTCGGTGGTGACCTTGACCGTGCGCGGGGTGGTGCCGTCGTTCAGCTCCTCCACACCGGTGAAGGAGAAGGTCTCCTCGCCGGTGAGGCCCAGGGAGGCCGCGGTGGCGCCCTCGGGGAACTGGAGCGGGAGGACGCCCATGCCGATCAGGTTGGAGCGGTGGATGCGCTCGTAGGACTCGGCGATGACGGCCTTGACGCCGAGCAGCGCGGTGCCCTTGGCGGCCCAGTCGCGGGACGAGCCCGAGCCGTACTCCTTGCCCGCCAGGATGACCAGCGGGATGCCGGCGGCCTGGTAGTTCTGCGAGGCGTCGTAGATGAAGGAGACCGGCGCGCCCTCGACGGTGAAGTCGCGGGTGAAGCCGCCCTCGGTGCCCGGCGCGATCTGGTTGCGCAGGCGGATGTTGGCGAAGGTACCGCGGATCATGACCTCGTGGTTGCCGCGGCGGGAGCCGTAGCTGTTGAAGTCGCGGCGCTCGACGCCGTGCTCCGTGAGGTACTTGCCGGCCGGGGTGTCGGCCTTGATCGCACCCGCCGGGGAGATGTGGTCGGTGGTGACCGAGTCGCCCAGCTTCGCCAGCACGCGGGCGCCGGCGATGTCGGAGACCGGGGTGGTCTCCATCGTCATGCCCTCGAAGTAGGGGGGCTTGCGGACGTAGGTGGACTCGGCGTCCCACTCGAAGGTGTTGCCGGTCGGGATCGGCAGCGCCTGCCACTGGGCGTCACCCGCGAAGACGTCCTGGTAGGACTTGTTGAACATGTCCTCGCCGATGGCGTTGGCCACGACGTCGTTGACCTCGGCCTCGGAGGGCCAGATGTCCTTGAGGAAGACCGGGTTGCCCTCGGTGTCGGTGCCGATGGCCTCCGACGTGATGTCCACCTTCATGGAGCCCGCGATGGCGTACGCGACGACCAGCGGCGGGGACGCCAGGTAGTTCATCTTGACGTCGGGGTTGATGCGGCCCTCGAAGTTGCGGTTGCCCGAGAGGACCGAGGTGACCGCGAGGTCGTGCTCGTTGATCGCCTTCGAGATCTCCTCGTCCAGCGGACCGGAGTTGCCGATGCAGGTGGTGCAGCCGTACCCGACGAGGTTGAAGCCCATCTTGTCGAGGTACGGGGTCAGGCCGGCCTTGTCGAAGTAGTCGGTGACGACCTTCGAGCCCGGGGCCAGGGTGGTCTTGACCCACGGCTTGCGGGTCAGGCCCTTCTCGACCGCCTTCTTGGCCACGAGCGCCGCGGCGACCATGACGTAGGGGTTCGAGGTGTTGGTGCAGGAGGTGATCGCGGCGACGGTGACGGCGCCGTGGTCGATCTCGAAGGAGGTGCCGTCGGCCAGGGTGACCTGGGTCGGGCGGCTCGGGACGCCGTTGGTGGCGGCCGGGGCGTCGGAGGCCGGGAAGGACTCCTTGCCCGCCTCGTCGGCGTCGTCCACGTAGTTCAGGACGTCCACGGCGAACTGCTGCGAGGCGTTGGCCAGGACGATGCGGTCCTGCGGGCGCTTCGGGCCGGCGATGGACGGGACGACCGTGGAGAGGTCCAGCTCGAGCTTCTCGGAGAAGTCGGGCTCGGCCTTCGGGTCCAGCCAGAGGCCCTGCTCCTTGGCGTACGCCTCGACCAGCGCGACCTGCTGGGCGTCGCGGCCCGTCAGGCGCAGGTACTTCAGCGTCTCGTCGTCGATCGGGAAGATCGCGGCGGTCGAGCCGAACTCCGGCGACATGTTGCCGATGGTGGCGCGGTTCGCGAGGGAGGTGGCGGCGACGCCCTCACCGTAGAACTCGACGAACTTGCCGACGACGCCGTGCTTGCGCAGCATCTCGGTGATCGTGAGCACCAGGTCGGTGGCGGTGGTGCCGGTCGGCAGCTCGCCGGTCAGCTTGAAGCCGACGACGCGCGGGATCAGCATGGAGACCGGCTGGCCGAGCATCGCGGCCTCGGCCTCGATGCCGCCGACGCCCCAGCCGAGCACGCCGAGGCCGTTGACCATGGTGGTGTGCGAGTCGGTGCCGACGAGGGTGTCGGGGTACGCCTGGCCGTTCCGGACCATGACCGTGCGGGCCAGGTGCTCGATGTTGACCTGGTGGACGATGCCGGTGCCCGGGGGGACGACCTTGAAGTCGTCGAAGGCGGTCTGGCCCCAGCGCAGGAACTGGTAGCGCTCCTTGTTGCGGCCGTACTCCAGCTCCACGTTCTGGGTGAACGCGTCCTTGGTGCCGAACTTGTCGGCGATGACCGAGTGGTCGATGACCAGCTCGGCCGGGGAGAGCGGGTTGACCTTGGACGGGTCGCCGCCGAGCTCCTTGACGGCCTCACGCATGGTGGCGAGGTCCACGACGCAGGGGACGCCGGTGAAGTCCTGCATGATCACGCGGGCCGGCGTGAACTGGATCTCCTGGCTGGGCTGCGCCTGGGAGTCCCAGCCGCCGAGCGCCCGGATGTGGTCGGCGGTGATGTTCGCGCCGTCCTCGGTGCGGAGCAGGTTCTCCAGCAGGACCTTCAGGCTGTAGGGAAGGCGCGCGGCGCCCTCGACCTTGTCCAGCCGGAAGATCTCGTACGACTCGTCGCCCACCTGCAGCGTGCTGCGGGCGTCGAAGCTGTTCGCCGACACGACAGTCTCCTTCATGCATGATTTCGCGCGTATTACCGCATCCTGCCGCCACGCCCTGTGGCCAATCCGCTAAGGTAAGGCTAAGTTAGGTAGCCCTTACTCGCGGGGGCGGCTGCGGTGCGCCTTCGGCAGATATCTCGATGTCGAGATAACTCTAGTACATGGCCGCACCTCGGGTCAGCACGCCTCCGCGTCCGTCTCGGCACGTCGCGCCGCCCCGCACTCACCGTCCACTGCTGCCGCACATCTCGTCACGCCGCCCTCAACGGCGGGACGAGGCCCGCTGGAGCAGGGTCGCCGGGGCGGTGAGCGCCCCGGGCGCCGCCGGGACGCCCGGCTCCAGCAGGGCGACCAGGGCCGCCACGGCCGTCTCGGCCAGCGCCTCCGGATGGAGGGTGACCGTGCTGACCGGAGGGTCGCAGTCCGCGTATCCCGGGTCCTCGCTCGCGCAGACCAGCAGCAGGTCCCGCGGTACGCGCAGGCCGTGCCGGGCCGCGGCCGCCAGGGCCTGGCGGCCGCCCGGGTCGTACAGGGAGTACACGGCGTCGGCCCCGCCCCCGTCCCGGCCCCCGGCGAAGACCCGGTCGAAGGCGTGGCCGGGGCCGTCGTGGGGGTCGAAGCGGACCGGCAGCGGGGTCCGGCCGCGCCGGGCGCACCAGTGCCCGTACGCCTCGGTGACGGCGCGGGTGTAGTGCTCGTCCCCGAAGCCGGTGTGCAGGGCGATGCGGCGGGCCCCGGCCGCGGCGAGGTGGTCGAGGACCTCGTGGGTGGCGGCGGCGTGGTCGTTGTCCACCCAGACGTCGCCCGGGCGGGGGTCGGCCGGGCGCCCGTCGAACACCAGGGGGATGCCCCGGGCCCGCAGGGCGCGCAGCACCGGGTCGTCGTGCGGGCTGTCGAGCAGCAGCATCCCGTCCACCGAGAGGTGGTGCCAGTCGGTCCCGGCGCCGCGGTCGGCGGGCAGGGTGGTCAGGGCGTAGCCGTGGGCGTGGGCGGCGGAGGTGGCGGCCGTCAGCCAGCGGGAGAAGTAGGCGACGGCCACGAAGTTCCAGGGGGCCCCGGCGAAGGTGGTCACGGCCAGGCCCAGGGTGCGGGTACGGGGCGCGCGCGGAGCGCCGTAGCCCAGGCCGGTGGCGATCTCGCGCACCCGGCGGCGGGTGCCCTCGCCGAGCCGTCCGGTGCCGTTGAGGGCGTGCGAGACCGTGGCGGTGGACACCTCCGCGGCGCGGGCGATGTCGGCGAGGGTCGGTCCGGGCGGCACGCGGGTCATCGTACGGATCCGGGCGGCTGCGGGGTACGGGCCGCCGTGCGGAATCCGTCGCCGGGGGCGGGTTCTGGTTAAGGGGTTAATCACCGAGTGTCCTGGCCACAGCCAACGGTTTGGAGTGGTCATGACGTCTTCTGTTTCCCGGCGCGGGCTCCTCGCGGCGGCCGGGGCCGCCGGAGCGGCGGGTCTGCTGGGCACCGGCGCCGGCAGCGCCTCGGCAGCCCCCTCGCGCGGCTCCGCCGCGCTGGTGGTGCACGGTGCGCGGGTCTTCACGGGCACCCCGGGCGGCGCGCCGGCCACGGCCGTGGCGGTCGGCCGCGACGGGCGGATCCTGGCGGTCGGCGCCGACGCGGAGGTGCGCCGGCTGGCGGGGCGGGACACCGAGGTGGTCGACGGGCGCGGCGCCACCCTGATGAGCGGGATCCACGACGGGCACGTCCACCCGCTGGGCGCGGGCGACCGGTCGCTGCGGCCCTCGCTGGAGGGCGCGGAGACCACCGCCGCCCAGCTGACGGAGATCCTCACGGGCTTCCTCACCGACACCGGCGGCGCCGGGGCGGAGCCCGACACCTGGCTGGTGGTGGAGGACTGGAACCCGGTCGGGCTGCTGCCCGTCGGCACCCTGCCGCACCACGCGCTGCTGGACGCGCTGCCGACCCGCCGGCCGGTGGTCCTGGTCGGCGGCGACGGGCACAACCTGTGGGCCAGTCAGCGGGCGCTGGACATCGCGGGCATCACCGCCGCCACGCCCGACCCGGCGGGCGGCAAGATCGTCAAGGGCGCGGACGGCCGGCCGACGGGGGTGCTGAAGGACGACGCCCAGGACCTGGTCAAGCGGCACGTCCCCGAGCCCACCCGGGCCGCGCTGGTCGAGGCCTGCGCCAAGGTGCTGGCCCAGGCGGCGGCCTCCGGGGTGACGACGATGATGGACGCCCTGGTCGGGCGGCACGAACTGGAGCTCTACCAGGCCCTCGCGGCCGCCGGGCGGCTCCCGCAGCGGATCGTGCCGGCCATCCGGCTGGACGTGGAGCAGACGAAGGACCCGGCGGCGTCGAAGGCCTACGCGCTGGGGCTGGAGCGGGAGTTCCGGGGCGTGGCCGGGCTGCGCTTCGGCACCGTGAAGGTGTTCCTGGACGGGGTCATCGAGTACCCGGCGCAGACGGCCGCGCTGCTGGAGCCGTACCTCGACGGACAGGGGCGGCCCACCGCCAACCGGGGCGAGCTGTACACCTCGGCCGCCGACTACGGGCGGCTGACCGCCGCGTTCAACGCCATCGGCTGGCAGATGCACGCGCACGGCCTGGGCGACCGGGCGGTCCGCACCGCGCTGGACGGGTACGAGGCCGCCCTGCGCACCACGGGCAGGCGCGACCTGCGCAACACGGTCGCGCACCTCCAGCTGGTGGACCCGGCCGACCTGCCGCGGTTCGCCCGGCTCGGGGTGGCCGCCTGCATGCAGCTCCAGTGGGCCACCGCCGACACCTGGACGATGGAGGCGCTGCTGCCGTACATCGGGCCCGAGCGGCACCGGCGGATGTACCCGGCGCGCAGCCTGGAGCGGGCCGGTGCCCGGCTGACGGGCGGTTCGGACTGGCCGGTGGACGCCCTCCAGGTGTGGAACCAGCTCCGTACGGCCATCGACCGCCAGGGCGCGTACGGCGCGGGCGCGCTGCACCCCGAGCTGGAGGCGCTGAGCCGGACCTCCACGCTGCGGATGCACACCCTGGGAACGGCCTGGCAGCTGCGCCAGGACGGGCTGACCGGGACCGTGGAGCGGGGCAAGGCGGCGGACCTGGTGCTGCTGGACCGGGATGTGACGCGCTGCCCGGTGGCCGACATCAGCGGGACGCAGGTACGGATGACCCTGGTCGGCGGACGCGTGGTGCACGACGCCGGCTCGGCGGCGGGCCGCGCGGCCGTGGCCGGTCTGGCCCGAGGGGCGGCGGCCCCGCGCCCGGCGGCGTACGCGGCGGTCCACGGCGGCCGCCACCGCGCCTGCGGCTGCACGAACCACTGAGCCGGCGGCGGGGGTGCGCCACACCCCCGCCCCGGGCCGGAACCTGACGGGCGGTAAGCCCGATATCTCCGACAACGCCCGCCTGTCACCCATCTGCACCACCCGATGCGATCACCATCTCATATCTGAGATACCGTGCACCCATGGCAGACGACTACCTCGTACGCATCGGCAAGCTCATCCGTGACGCCCGGCAGCACCGGGGCTGGACCCAGACCCAGCTCGCCGAGGCGCTCGGCACCAGCCAGAGCGCGGTGAACCGCATCGAGCGCGGCAACCAGAACATCAGCCTTGAGATGATCGCCCGTATCGGTGAAGCGCTCGACAGCGAAATCGTCTCCCTGGGCTACGCCGGCCCGATGCACCTGCGCGTCGTCGGCGGCCGCCGCCTGTCCGGCGCGATCGACGTCAAGACGAGCAAGAACGCCTGCGTCGCCCTGCTGTGCGCCTCCCTGCTCAACAAGGGCCGCACGGTGCTGCGCCGGGTGGCGCGCATCGAGGAGGTCTACCGGCTCCTCGAGGTCCTCAACTCCATCGGCGTGCGCACCCGCTGGATCAACGACGGCGTGGACCTGGAACTGATCCCCCCGGCCGTCCTGGACATGGACGCCATCGACGCGGAGGCGGCCGTCCGCACCCGCAGCATCATCATGTTCCTGGGCCCCCTGCTCCACCGGATGGACCACTTCCGCCTGCCCTACGCCGGCGGCTGCGACCTCGGCACCCGCACCATCGAGCCGCACATGATCGCCCTGCGCCGCTTCGGCCTGGACATCACCGCGACCGAGGGCATCTACCACGCCAAGGTCGAGCCGGGCGTCTCCCCCGGCCGCCCGATCGTCCTGACCGAGCGCGGGGACACCGTCACCGAGAACGCCCTGCTGGCCGCGGCCCGCCACGACGGCGTGACCGTCATCCGCAACGCCTCGTCCAACTACATGGTCCAGGACCTCTGCTTCTTCCTGGAGGCACTGGGCGTCAAGGTCGAGGGCATCGGCACCACCACCCTCACCGTCCACGGCATCCCGAACATCGACGTGGACGTGGACTACTCCCCTTCCGAGGACCCGGTCGAGGCCATGAGCCTGCTGGCCGCCGCGGTCGTCACCGAGTCCGAGCTCACCATCCGCCGGGTGCCGATCGAGTTCATGGAGATCGAGCTGGCCGTCCTGGAGGAGATGGGCCTGGACCACGACCGCTCCGCGGAGTACACCGCCGACAACGGCCGCACCCGCCTGGTCGACCTCACGGTCCGCCCGTCCAAGCTCGAAGCCCCGATCGACAAGATCCACCCGATGCCCTTCCCCGGGCTGAACATCGACAACGTCCCGTTCTTCGCCGCCATCGCGGCGACGGCCCAGGGTCAGACCCTGATCCACGACTGGGTGTACGACAACCGCGCCATCTACCTCACGGACCTCAACCGCCTGGGCGGCCGCCTCCAGCTCCTGGACCCCCACCGCGTCCTGGTCGAGGGCCCCACCCGCTGGCGCGCGGCCGAGATGATGTGCCCGCCGGCCCTGCGCCCGGCGGTGGTCGTCCTGCTGGCGATGATGGCGGCGGAGGGCACCTCGGTGCTGCGCAACGTCTACGTCATCAACCGCGGCTACGAGGAACTGGCGGAACGCCTCAACTCGGTGGGCGCCCAGATCGAGATCTTCCGCGACATCTAGGAAGCCGGACAAACAGGGATCAATCAGGGCATAGCTCGAAGCCTTGAAAACAGGCCCCTGACCTGCGGAAATAGCTTCCGTCGCCTGTCGACGTCTTCCATCATCTTCCATCGCCTTGTGCAAGAACTGTGCAGCGCGAGGGCGTTCGGTTGACGATCCGCCAGGTATGCAACGGCACGACTGAGGCCCCATCACTCTTCACAGAGGGTGATGGGGCCTCAGTGTTTTCATGCGCGTTTGTCCAGAAAAGCCCAGGCCAGAGCTGCTGTCTGCGATCTGACGAAGTGTTTGACGGTCACTCGTCGTGTGTCTTACGTTCGCGTCCGTAGCTGCGCGGGCGTCCCCCAAACGGGGCACCCGAGTTGCTGCGCGATACCTGCGCCTGCCCTCAGCCGGCCCGGTACCGAGCACGACCCCCACGACGCCCAAGGCCGCGACAACGCAAAAGGCCCGAGCATCCAGGGACGGTTGCACCCGTCCCGTTCCAAGAAGCTCGGACCTTGCGCAGTGGAGCGACCTCCACCCTGCTTCCTCCGCCCTTGCCGGGGCTCGGGAGGCTGCCACGGGAGACTCCGTGACCGCGCCTATTTTGGCATGCCCTGATGAGGCATGGCCACCCAGACCGCCCTTCGGGCACAAGGAATTCGCCACACTGGCGGACCCCTCCACCTACGAGACGCTGATGCCCCTTGCGTGGCTGGCACGCCTTCCGGGCGATGCCGTCCGGCTCGCGTCCAAGGTCATCGACTATGGCCACGGCGGCCAAGGCTGCTTCGCCTCGCGCAAGCGGCTGGCCCTCGAACTCGGCCTCCACCCCGTCACCATCAGCGGCTACATGGCGCTGCTCTCGCTCCTCGAAGACGGCCGCGCCATGACCACCGAGGTCACCGGCCGCGCGACCCCGACACGGCGCCTTCGGCCCCTTCGGCGCGACGAGAACGGGCGGCCGGCGGAACCGTTCATCCGGTTCTCCAACGACGCGCGTGACGCCCTGCGGGGCAACCGCCTCAAGGTCTACGTCTACGCCAGGTTCTGCGCGGACACGAAGACCGAGTTCCGCCGCTCCCAGGCCGCGAAGCTCTGCGGGATCACCGGCAAGGACACCCTCCGCCTCATCCTGCGCGAGCTGGAGGCCGATGGTTGGATCACCCGCACCGAGGAAGGCGGGGGGCTGCACGGCGCCCGTTACGACGTGCACGACAAGCCTGTGACCCACCCCGATCCGGCTACCCCCACCACCCCCGAAACGGCTACAGACCCCCACCCCAATCCGGCTACACAGAACACCTCTCTGGGAACACCACTCTCGGAACAAGCGCGCGAGGTCTCCCGTGGTTCCGCCGGTACGGCGTCACCTGTAGTAGCGCGAGGCCCTGTGGAAATCCCGGCCGACGAGACGTTTCCGCGGGCAGTGGACTCGGTCGAAACGGCTGCGCCGGAAGCACCCAAGAAGTCCCCCACCACGATCTCGGCGACGGCGTACCGCGTGCTGCGACTGCTGCAGCTGGACTTCACGCCCGGCCAGTACGCCCTCGCCGCTAAGGCGATCGAGCACGCGGTGGCCGACGTCCGGGGTGACGTCGAGCGCATCACCCACCGCGTCCACGGCCACCTCGCCGACGAGCGTCAGGCCGTGCGTGACCCCTACGGCTGGCTCATCACCCGGGGCCTGCGGAACTCCCCCTGCCCGGCGCCGCAGTGCGAGGAAGGCCGCACCTGGCCGACCGGAGCCGACTGCCCGACCTGCCGCGAGCGGTACGCCGACCGGCGTGGAACCTCGCTGATCTTCCGGGACCGGGCCACCGCGATCTACGAGGTGAGCTGGACGTGCTCCGGCTGCGAGTGCCCCGGCACCGGCGCACCCCCGGCCGATGGGACCTGCGACGACTGCCACCAGGCCGCCAGCGCGATCAAGGCCGCGCTCACCGAGTACCACCTGCCCACCGAGTTCGAGAACGGCCTGCGCCTGCCGGACCGCTGGCGCTGCGCCGAAGACGGCTGCCAGCAGATCACCGAGGGCGCCCGTCCTGAACACGGCTGCTGCTGGCGGTGCGCCCCGAAGCACAAGCGCCGCCAGCGCACCCACCGCCGCTGGCAGACCGGAGAGACGTCATGAGCGATATCCGCGGCGGCCGGCCCACCTTCGGCACCTGTGAAAACTGCGGGCTGCCGGTAGAAGGTCGCCGGGCTATCGACGAGGACCAGGTGCTCCTCCAGCCCGGGGAGTTCCCCGCCCATCGGATCCCCGAACAGGCCCGCTGGCACCTCGCGAACGGCATCGCGTGGCCCGGAAACGACACCGCATGGTGCCGACTCGACCACGCCGAAGTCTGTCCAGCCGGACCCGAACCCGAACACCGAGCGCTGCGCGAGCTGCACCGGCGCCTCGCTCTGCGGGCCCGGATTGCTCAGGACCGGAGGAGCCGATGAACCGGCAGTCCTGCCACAACGACGCGTGCGCCGAGGCGGACCCGCTCTCGCCGTGCGTCTGCCGCTGTGGGGGGTGGGGTCACGCGGCGAAGACCCAGCCGGGTCTCTTCCGGGCCGAGGAAATGCCGAGGCCCCCGCCGGAATCTCGACGGGGGCCTAGATGACGCGGTCAGGCAGTGGCCGGCGGTTCGTCGCCGGGCTTTCCGATGGCGGCCACGGCGCGCTCGTACCAGTCGATCGGGACCATCGCGGCCACCGGGGTCTTGTACTTCCGGATGCGCACGCCGCGCGGTCGCCACTTCATCGACTCGATCAGCTCGCCCCAGCCCTTGCGGGCGGCCTCCACGGTCATCTCCTCGTCCATGCCGCGAATCGTACGGACTCACGAGGTCTTCAGGAACCCGAGACCCTATGAATCTCAAGACTCTTGAGACCTCCAGACTTCTTCGCTACGGTCTGAACTCGCACCGACAACCCCGGCTCCAATAGCCGGAGTTGATGAATCCGCTTGATCTGCACAACGAACCAAAACAGGAGCCCGGCGGTGGACCGGGGGAGGCAGCCGGCGCCTTTGCAGTCCGGGAGAAGGCCGCGCGACGGCCTCTAAAGCGCCGGGCAAGGTCTCGGCGCATCGCGGCGGGCGGGCCCCAGCGGGACCTCCTCGGACGCCGGAGCAACACCGGCCCCGCCCACGCAAAACAAAACAGCCCCGGACCAGCGTCGGAAGCGCCAGCCGGGGCCTACCCGATCACCTGCCACACAGGAGAACGAGATGCCCAAGAACGTACCCGACAGCAGTTGGACCCCCGAGCAGCGGGCCGGTCAGCAGCGGCTCCAGGAGCGCCTCGCCGAAGCGCGCCGGGCCCCGATCGAGCCGAAGCGCAGCACCAAGGACGTGGGGGGCCGTCGATGACCGCCGTCGAACACGAGCAGGCCGCCGCCGAGGAGCGCGAGGAGCTGGCCCGGCTGAGCTTCGCCGAGACCGAGCGGACGTTGACCGAGTACGGCGTCGACCCCGCCGAGATCGAGCTGATCATCGGGAGCGCCGAGTGAACGCCTCCGTCTTCGTCCAGCTCCAGCTCGACATCCCCCTCGGCACCGGCCGCCGCACCCTCACCCCCGCCGAGCGCCTGCGAGCCGCTGAACTCCGCGCCCGCCAGGCCAACCGTCGGATGGTGCGCCAGCACGACCGCCACGCGGTCGCCTTCTTCGCCGGGGAGGAGCTGTGAAGCCCCGGCGTCGCCAGGCCGGATGCGGTACCGCGTTGTTGAACCTGGCCGCCGTCCTGTTCGTCGTCTGGCTGGCCCTCCACCTCGGGACCGGCTCATGACCCCCCGCCCGCCGCTGCACCAGCGGTACCGCTCTCTGGGCGCCTTCTTCCTCGGCGCCCGGCACGCACGTGCACAGATCAGAAAGGGGGGCGGCCGATGAAGCCTCCGCTCCAGCTCACCCGCACGCACAAGATCCTCATCGGCACCGTCACCCTCGGCGCCGTGGTGGTCGCGGGGATCGGTTTCGCCGGCTCGTACGCCGCCGTCCAAAAACTCGCGCTCAGGAAGGGCTTCGGCTCCTTCGCGTACGTCTTCCCCGTCGGCATCGACGCGGGGATCGGCGTCCTTCTAGCGCTAGATCTGCTGCTGTGCTGGATCCGGATCCCCTTCCCGATCCTGCGGCACATCGCATGGTTGCTAACGGCCGCCACCATCGCCTTCAACGGGGCCGCAGCCTGGCCGGACCCTCTCGGGGTCGGGATGCACGCGGTGATCCCCGTCCTGTTCGTCATCACCGTCGAAGCCGCCCGGCACGCCGTGGGCCGGATCGCCGACATCACCGCCGACAAGGACATGGACGGCGTCCGCATCACTCGCTGGCTGCTGTCCCCGGCCCCCACCTTCAAGCTTTGGCGCCGGATGAAGCTGTGGGAGCTGCGCAGCTACGAGCAGGCCGTAGGCCAGGAACAGGACCGACTCGTGTACCGCGCCTACCTTCAGGCCGAGTACGGACGCGCGTGGCGCTGGAAGGCACCTGTCGATGCGGTGATACCACTCCGGCTTGCCAAGCTCGGCGTCCCTCTCTCGCAGACCGCCCCCGCTGGCCTGGCCGCCGCCGGAATCGAGTTCGAGTGGCGACCCACCGAGCCGACGGCTCCCGCGTTCGAGGTGCACGCGGAGACCGCGCTGGATCTGGCGGCCACGCCTGCACTGCCCCCGATTCGGACGGTGATCCCCTCCCCGGCCACTGCCTTCGCGGCGGACCAGCCGAAGCGGCCACGCGAGGAGGTCAGCGCCCGCATCCCGCTGGACGAGGCGGACGGACTCGACGACTGCGAGGCGGACACGCAGGAGAGGGACACGCAGGAACCCGAGCCGGAGAACCTGCATGACGACCCAGCGGACACGCAGGACACCCAACCGGGCAACCCTGCCGACGAGTCGACAAACCCGCAGGCCGCTCCCGCTTGTCCGCCGCCCGACAACAGCCTGGCCGCCCGCAACGCCCGCGCGGCCCAGGAAGCGGCCGAGCGCCGCTTGTCCTACGCGCAGGGCTGGCAGCAGGCCCAGCAGGACACCCCGGGCATCACCCAGGCCCAGTTCGCGGAACGGATCGGGATCTCCCCCCGGACGCTCCGCCGCGCCCTCACCGAGAACACCCCTGCACTGACCGGCTGACGCATGGTCGCCCTCGGAGCCACCCGCCCCGAGGACGGCCACGGGTCATCCGTCCCGCACACACGAAAACGGCGCCCTGGCCCACTTCTCACGGCCGGCCAGGGCGCCACCTCCCAGAGAGAGGAAGTTCAAGAATGCCGCACATAGCACCCGACCCGGACCACATCCCGATCCTCGCGCCCAACGCGCACCACGCCGTCGACTGGGATCGCGTTCGTTCCACGATCCGCCGCCTGCGCCCCCTCCGCGCCGTCACCGTCCTCGGCGTCGGCCTCTTCCCTGCGGTCGTCTGGTGCAACCGAGTCGCCGAGCCTCTGTCCGCCGAGCGGTCCGTACACACCGCCTTCGCCGTCGCGTTCGTCACCTCCCTCGGGTGCGGCGTCGGGTTCGCGATGGGCGGCCGGATCCGACGCTGGGTCGCCTCGATCACCCTCTTCGCGGCCATCGGCGGCACGCTCCTCGCCGACCCGACCCGGCACCTGATCGCGACCTGGATCGTGGGGGCCTGACCATGGACCTGATCGAGTTCACGCACGCCGTCACCCGAGCCGGCGCCGGGTTCGGCTTTTTCCTTGTGGTCGTCACCGCCGCGGCCGTCTTCTACTCGCAGGGCCGTACCTTCAAAGCCCTCAAGAAGAAGCGGTTCGTACTGCCCTGGGTCTCGTCCTTCGCCGTGATGGTGCTTGCCTCTGCCGTGTCCGGCGGGTACCTCGGCAAGGTCTCCGCCGGGTTCACCGGCACCAGCAACCGGGTCGGCTCCGAGGTGGGGAACACCGCGATCGGCCAGTCCGGCGAGGGCGCCGTGGAGATCCACGTGACCGAGGTACTCAGCTACTCCGGATCGTGGATCGCCCTGTGCGCCATCGTCGTCTGGCTGCTGTTCCTGTGGTTCGCGAAGGGGTGGGGGGAGCGGGCCCTGGCACTGTCCGGCGCCCTGTCCGGGGCGTCTTGGGGCATCGCGACCTCCCTCGGCGGGGTGGCGGCCATGATCGGCGTCCCGCTCGTCTCGTGGCTCGGTGAGCAGGTCATCGGATGAGCGCCAGACCTGGACCCCTGATCACGCGCACCACCGCCGGAGCGGGTCATATCGCGGTCGCCCTCGCGCACTGGGCCGGTGGCCACACCGTCGGGGAGGAAGAACTACTGCGGCGGATCGTCAAGGCCCGCGCCGAGGCCCACGCCGAAGCGGTCGACGAGCACCAGCGCGAAGCCCGGCGGGCCCACAAGAAGGCCACCAAGCTACGCCGGCTCGCTGCCGAGGACGGGGGCCTGGTCCCCGCCGCCCAGTCCGACCTCACCCAGGCCGAGCACGAAGCCCGGCGCCACGAGGCCGCCTTGGAGGCCCTGGGGGACTTCGAGATCCGCGACGTCGACCCGGGCCAGATCCGGCACCGGCGGAAGAAGATCGCCGCCCTGCGCTGCACCGTGCTGACGCTCCCCGTCGCGGGGGTCGTCGCCGGGTCCTGGCTCCTCGACGGGGTGGTGCTCCTGGTCTCGACGCTCGGCGCGGTGAGCGTCTGCTGGGCGCGGGGGAACACCCCCTTCGAGCTGACCGTGCGCCCCGTCCCCGCCGAACTGCTGGCGGACTCCGCGCTCCTGGTCCTGGAGCCCGCCGAAGAGGAAGAAGAGGAATCCGCGGTGGTCGTGGACACGGGGGAGTGGAAGAAGGAGCTGCTCGTCTACGTGGAACAGGCGGTGGCCATCGCCAAGCACGAGGGAAACAGCGGTGTCCACTGCGTCGAACTCCTCCAGGGCCTCCAGAGGAAGGGCGACTTCCTCGGCCTGACCTCCGCCACGTTCCCCGCGAAACTGCGGGACGCCGGCATCCCCACGAAGGTGATTTCCGTCGGCGGGGACAAGCAGATCGGTGTCCAGTACGCCGAGCTGGAGAAGGCGCTCAAGCACATACCCCGCCTGCCCACACACCTGGTGCCGGACCTGACGGCCACCGCCCCGCTCCCCTCCCCCACTGAACCGGGACGGGCCCAGTAAACGGGTTAACGCGCAGGTCATCCGCTTACCGGTTACCAATTCACCGCACCACCCATCCCGAAGAGAAGGAGTTCGATATGCCCTACAGATACCGCTGCGACAACTGCGACATGGCCTATCCGATACGCGACACCGACGGCGAGGCCGACGACGACCAACACCGCCACTGGGACCGTCACCCGCGCTGCAAGCGGGTCGGCGAGGTGATCGAGGTCGACTCGGACGGCACCCCCGCCGACTCCTGCCTCATCGCGCTCATCCTCCCGTGCGCCCTCCTGCTCGCGTTCCTGCCCCGCGCGGTCAGGGCCTGGCGACGCTGACCCATCCCGGCACCAACACCTCGCCCCCGGCACGAGCACCACGCCGGGGGCTTCGCCGTTCCCACGAAAGGATCCTCATGTCCGAGCCCACCGCACCGGCCCACCACGCCCGTACGGCAGCCGAGTCCCTGCTGGACCTCAACGTCGCCACGCTCAACCCCGACGCCTACACCTACCCCGGGGACGTCCACACCACGGCGCAGGCCCTCAAGGCCATGTCGGAGCGTCTTCCCCAGGGACTCGATCAGCTCGGCGCCGCCCTCGACCGGCACGCCGCCAACGGGAACATCTGGATGACCGACGGTCGGGCCCTCGACCCGGCCCTGTACGCGGCCCGTGAGGCCCTGGTCATCGCCACCGTGACCGCCAGGACTCTGACGGCCGCCCTGGCCTCCCTGAGCGAGCACACCGCGAGCATGGGCGCCCCGTTCCCCTGCGAGGGCGGCGTCTAGTGGGCGGCACCTCCACCGCCAGGGCCCTCTTCGACCTGGTGGCGCAGATCGAGAAGACGCCTGGCTGGCGGGTGATCGAGCAGCGCAGGGGATCCGGCGTGATCATCCACGCCCCCGGCGGCGGCCAGACCTCCTTCAACCGGGAGGGAAACGGAGGCCGCAAGCTCCCCAACGTCCTCGCGCAACTCCGGCGGCTCGGCTGGGACCCGGACGGCGCCGACAAGGCCAAGGAGCGCGAGGCGAAGCGCCGCCTGGCCGCCGCCCAGGAGAAGAACGCCAGCGCTCTGGACAAGGCCCAGGAAGAGGGCCGGCGCCGCGCCCACGCCGAAAACCTCGCCAAGGCCCGTACCGCCCTGGCCGCCGCCGAGGTGCAGCTACGCGCCACCCGCCTCGCCCACGACCGCGCCACGCGGGATCACCGTCGCGCCCTTGATCACCTGACCCGACTCGAAAGGACCGCACCGTGAACGCGAGCGAGAAGCCGCACATCCGCTCCGAGGGCGCCGGAATCGAACCCGACGACCAGATGTGCGAGCGCTGCGGCTGGACGTACTCCATGGTGTGCCCGGAGTGCCCCGGCTGCGGCTGCTACACCGGGCAGTGCTCCGGCTGGCGCCACGGCGAGTACGGCGGCCAGGACGACGACGGCGAGCCGTACGACTGCGGTAACGACGACTGCGATGGGTGCGACGACTGCTCGCCGTACGGCCTGGCCTACGGGCAGACCGGCTGGTGAGCGACCGCGAGAACGGGGCCGCTGATTGCGTACGGGGTGCCCTGACCCCCATGAGAGGGTTCGGCCCATGACGACTGAACAGAACGGCTCGTACGACCTCCCTGCGATAAAGCAGGCGCTCGGCGAGATGGTGTATCAGGCAGCGTCCTTGGAGATGGTGATCCGTTTCGCGGGCGAGCTGACCGCCAAGAACCGCGCGGACGCCAAGGCGCTCAGCGGGATGACCGCAGGCCAACTCCTCCCGGCTGTCGCCAAGCTGGTCAAGGCGCGCACCGACAAGGTCACCTCCGAGGAGGTCGACGAGTTCGAGCAGATCGTCAACGATGCGGGACCCGAGTTGGACAGCCGGAACACTTACATCCACGGCGCGTGGGGTGAGGAGAACGGTGCGCTGCTGGCGATGAACTGGAAGAAGGGTGGGACCATCCGGACCCGACCGCTCGAAGTCGCCGCCCTGGAGAAGCTCTCCGCCGAGCTGCTCGCCCTGGTGAACCGCACCATGGAGTGGAGTTCTGCCGTGATCGACAGGAACCCGGACCTGATCCGCTCCCAGCCGTGACCCATACGCGAAGCCCCCGCCCCGGCACGCAGCCGGCCAGCGGGGGCTTCGTCGTTTCGGTCTCAGCATCCGGGTTCTGGGGCGCCCAAGAAGACGCGAGCGCCGTAGTCTCCGAGGAAGGTCCGGAACTTCCGCACGGAGAGGACGGTTTGACGATGACAGACATGCTCGCCGAACAGCAGGCCATCGGCGCCAGGATCAAAGACCGGCGCCTGGCCCTCGGCCACACGCAAGCCGACCTCGCCCGCGCCCTGGGCAAGACGCAGGGCTGGGTGTCCAAGGTCGAGAAGGGCACTATCAGCCTCGACTCCACCAGCCTGATCAACCGCATCGCCGCCGCTCTGGCCTGCCACCCCAACGAGCTGATCCGCCGCCCTTACGTCCACTCCGTGCCCGAGAACCAGTGGCAGGCGTCCGCTGACCTGATCATGCGCGAGCTGCGCCGCTACGACCTCACGCCCAGTTTCGAGGGAAGGCCCCGGCCGTCGTCGGAGCTGTGGCAGGAGACGGTACGCCTGGCCCGCCTGCGGGACGCCGCACAGAACCGGGCGATCATCACCGAGCTGCCCGACCTCCTTGCGGAGGCCCGCGCCCTGGCCGAACTCGCCGCAGGCCACGAACGCGAAGAGGGGTTCGCCCTCTACACGCTGCTGTGCAAGTTCGCCCACACCTCCGCGCATGCGCTCGGCCATCCCGAACTCGTCGCCCTGTCCTGCGACCGGGCCGCGTGGTCGGCATCCCTCTCCGCCGACGGGTACATGCCAGCGGTGGCCCTCGGGATGCGGGTGTGGGACCTGTGGGGCTCGGCGTCGTGGGAGGACTCCCTCACCCTCGCCGACAAGGCCCTGGCACAGATCCAGGACGACTACGACGCCGGGGATGCCCTCGCCATGAGGGTGTGGGGAGCCGGTCAGCTCCGCGCCGCCGTCTCCGCAGCCCGCGCCGGCCGCGAGCAGGAGACCGAGGACCGCATCGGCCATGCCCGTGAAGCCGCCGCCCGCATTGACGCGCTTCCCGAGCAGCCCTTCGACCGCTACGCGCTGAACTTCTCCGCCGGGAACACCACGATTCACGCCGTCTCGGTACAGCTCGAACTCAACAAGCACACCGAGGCCATCCGCCTGGAACGCCGTGCCGACCCCGCCCACCTCGCAACGCTGCCCAAGTCCCGGCGCGGCCACCACCACATGGACATGGCCTCGGCGTGGCTGCGTGACCACAACCGCGACAAGGCGTTCCACGAGCTGCGGAAGGCAGAGACCCTCGCCCCGCAGCTCGTCCGGAACCACCCCGTCGCCCGCGCCGCGCTCGGCGACCTGATCCGTGGCGAACGGGGCCGTGTCCACGAGCCGCTCCGCGCGATGGAGAACCGGTTCCGAGCCTCCAACTGACCTAAGAACAACCGAATTTCGGGGCGCTGGCCTGCCGATATTCCTCGTCGGAATATTGGGGCCGGTGCCCCGTCCTAGTTTCTGGACCATGAGCGAACGACGCACGGACCAGGACAAGGCGCGGCGGCGGGACCTGGCCGACGCCGCCGCCGGTTGGCCCCCCAAGCGCGGGGATCTGGCGCGCGACACGACGCGTGGTGTCATCGCGCTGGTGATCGGACTACCGGAGGACACCCGCACCGCGTTCCACGAGCTGTGCCCCGAGGGCGGCGGCGAGAGCTGGACCGCGCACCTCGACGACCTCACCCCGCCCGACGGCCACAACGAGGACAGCCGGTGACCGGCCGCGTCTCGGGGGCCCGCGCAGGGGAGGAGCGGCGCATCGTCGAGCACGAGCTGACCGGGAAGCGGGTCCGTGACGTCGCGAACGGGCAGACCGGTCGGCTGGTGGAGGTCGAGGAGTACACCGTCGGCTCCCACACGGTGACCATCGCGCACCTCACGCCCGACGGCGGCGGCATCGGCTGGACCACCGCCATCACCAACATCGGCCCCGTCACCGGCTCCTGAAGACCTCGAAGCCCTTCATCTCCTCGCAGATCCGGAGGCACGAACATGTTCTCCATCGGCATGTGCGTTGACCGGCACTACCTCGTACCGTCCCTGGCCACGCTGACCTCCGTGGCGGACCACCTGTCCTTACCGGACCGCCGGCAGGCCGCCGTACGGATCCTGACCACCGACCTGACCCGCGCGCAGGCGGACACCCTCGCCGCCCTCGCCCGTCGCTGTGGTTTCGGGTCCTTCGACCTCGCCCACCAGGCCCCGCCCGCGGCGTCGGTCATGGCGGATGCGGCCTACATCTCCATCACCACCTACCTGCGGTTCGGGTTCACCCCGGAGTTCACCGGCCGCCCGTACCTGATCTACGTGGACGCCGACGTCCACGTGCGCGGCGACATCTCCGTCCCGCTGGGTGAGCTGCCCCCGGACCGGATCGGCGCGGTGCGCGACGAGTTCAATCCCGCCGTCGGCGAGTGCCCGGCCCTCCCTGGTGTCGCCGAGCGCTGGCCGCACCTGAAGGGGCGCCCGTACGTCAACGCGGGGATGCTGTGGGTGCCCACGCCGATGCTCGCCCCCATGCGCGCCGGTGTGGAGCAGGCGCTGATCCGTGGCCGCCGGTACATCAAGCACAACGACCAGTGCGCCTTGAACCTGTGGCTTCTCGCCTCCCGCGTCAGTCACCTGGTGGAGCCGGTGTTCAACCGGTTCGACGTGGACCGCTTCTTGGAACGCGGGGAATGGGTCCGGCGGGTCCTACGCCGTCCGGTCACCCAGCGGGACGCGAAGGTGGTCCACTTCGTCGGCCGCGAGAAACCGTGGCTGCGTTCCTGTCCCGGCACGGAAGACGTGCGGGCCTACCGCTCCCACCTCCGCCGGACCATGGCGGTTGTGCGATGACCGCCGCGAGGATCCCGATGGTGGAAGCCGCCTGCACTGCCCTGGCCGGCGTCGCCGCCGAGGAAATCCGGCGCCAGAACACCGGAGCGAAGACCGCCGTCCACCGGGTGCGGCTGACCGACGGACGCCGCGTCGTGGTGAAGCTGTTCGCCGAGACCGCCTCCCACACCGCCGAGGCAGAAGGGCGCCTGCTGCGGACCATCGCCGCCACCGGGAAGATCAACGTTCCCGAGGTGATCGCCTCCGGCGCCGTCCCCGGACAGGCTGTCACGGCCCTGATCACCCGCGACGTGGGCACGTCGACCCTGGGCGACGAGATCCGCGAAGGCAGGATGTCGCGCGCGGCGGTTCTGCTGCGTCTGGCTCTGCTGACGGCCGCCTTCCACTCCATCCCCGTCCCGCCGGGTGTTCCCCTCGCACCCCGTATCGGGGAACAGGTCTCCGCCCTGGCCTCGCACTGCCCCGCGGAGGTCTTCGCCCGGCTCGGTCAGGCGCTGGAGACGATCGCTGGCTCCACGCGCCGGGACCGGATGACGTGGTGCCACGGTGACCTGCACTTCGACAACGCCGTCACCAGCCCCCGCACCACTGACGGCACCGCGTTGCCGGAGTACCTGGTGGACTTCGAGGCCGCCACCGTGGACGTGCCCGAGTACGACCTCGCCCAGACCCTCGTCACCTGCGACGCCCTCGACATGCCCTCGCGGACCTTCCTGGCCGCCGCGTACGGCCACCCCGTCGACATGAACTTGTTGGACGCCTACATCACGTTCCAGGCCGTACGCGGATGGACCTACGCCGCATGCCGCGAAGGCCGCCACCGCACCACCTGGGCGACCCGCATGCACCAGGCCCTCACCCCCAGCGAGAGGACGACCCGGCCATGACCGCTCCCGCCCTGTCGGTGATCATCCCCGCCTACAACGAGGCGGACTACCTTCCCCGCTACCTGCCCACCGTCACCGCCTCCCTCGCCCGGTGGGAGGAGACGACCGGCGAGCGCGGGGAGGTGATCGTCGTCGACAACGCCAGCACCGACGCCACCGCGAAGGTCGCCGCCGACCACGGCGCCCAGGTGGTCAGCGAGCCGGTCCGTTCCATCGGGCGCGTCCGCAATACCGGTGCCCGAGCCGCCGCTGGCCGGATGCTGTTCTTCGTCGACGCCGACGTGGCATTGCCGCTGGAAGGCATCACCGCCGCCGCAGCTTCGATGACCGCCGGAGCCGTCGGCGGAGCAATCCCCCCGCTGTACACCCCGCGCCGGCTGGGCGCCCGAATGCTGTGCGCCTACTGGGACCACCACCGCGCCCGCCACGGAGGCGCGCAGGGCGTTACCCAGTTCTGCACCACCGACGCGTTCCACGCCGTGCACGGCTACCGCCCCGACCTCTTCATGAGCGAGGACATGGAGTTCTTCGCCCGCCTCACCGAGCACGGACGGGCCACGGGCGGACCGGTGGCGGTCCTGGAAGACCTGCGTGTGAGGCCCTCCACCCGGCGCTATGACGCCTGGTCGAGCCTGCGCATGTTCTGGTGGCAGAACCCGGTCATCGTCCGCCTCGGGCTCAGCTCCCCGCGCCTGTGGCGCAACTGGTACACCACCACCGTCCGCTGATCGGAGGCCCCTTCATGCCCCGCCTGCCCCTGCCGGACGCCCACGGCATCTACACCTTCCCCACCGACCTGATCGCCGCCCACCAGCAGTGGATGAACGGCCTGACCGCCGCCAAGGAGGTCATGACGCTCACCGCTCCCCTCACCGGCGCTCCCTACTGGATCGAGCCCCGAACCCCCGCCGGTCGGCCGGTCATCGTCATCGAGCCCCACCACGACGACTTCGCCCTCTCCGCCTCCGGTACCTTCCTCGCCGACCCCCGGCCGCTCACCGTGATCACCGTCTTCACCCGGTCCCGCAGCGTCCACCCCACCCTGGAGAACACCTACCCCAGCGTGGGCGCGGTCTCGGCGCTCCGCGACAGGGAGGCGGCGGCGTCCCTCGCCCCGTTCGGCGCCGACCGCATCGGCCTCGGGCACAAGGACGCCGAAGCTCCCTACCGCCCCTACAGCGAGGAGTTGCTGGACCAGGTGACCGGCGAACTCGCCGAGATCATCGACCGCGAACCCCACGCCGAGCTGATCGCGCCCGCCGCGGTCACCCGTCACCCCGACCACCTCTTGGTCCACGAAGCCGCACGCACGCTCGGATGCCGCTGGTTCTGGGAGGACGTCGCGTTCTGGTCCACCTACGCTCTCGCCGGCTGCGACCGGCACCTCTTCCAGCAGCGCACCCGCGGCGAACTCGAACCCGAGATCCACGACATCACCGCCACCGTGCTCGACAAGGTCACCGTCCTGCACATGCACGGCTCCCAGATGCACCCCGCCCGCAAGATGTACCGGCCGATCCGCCACGCCCACACCGTCGCGGCCGACATGCTCACCGCCGGTCCCGACGACATCGCCGGCCCGTACGCGGAGCGCTTCTACAGGCTGGGAGGCACCCGGTGATCATCGCCCTCGAAGGACCCTCCTACGCGGGCAAGACGACCGCCCTGCGGCACCTGCGGACCCTGCCCTCCATGGCGGACGTCCTGATCATGGACTGCTACGTGAAGATGATCCCCCGCATCGAGGACATCCCCCGGCCCTCCACCGAATCCGCCGCCGAACAGCTCGCCGCCTTCGAGGCATTCATGGCCCTGGAGGCCCAGCGCGTACAGGCCGTGGTCGACCACGACGGCCCGGTGATCCTGGACCGCTCGGTGGACACGCTGCTGGCCCACGCCCACGCCATGGACGTCATCTACGGGTTTGGCGTGCACGACCGGGCCCGCGCCCTTCTCGGGGACCTCCCGCACCTGGCCCCTGATCACACCCTCTACCTCGACGTGCCCTTGGAGACCCTGGCGCTTCGCCGCAAGGCCGCCGGGCACACCGAAACGGAGCCCGACTACTTCCTCCACGACCCCGAATTCCTCACCCACGCACGCTCGTACTTCTGCGCCGGGGCCCACCACCCGGTCACGTCCGAGACGGTCACCGTCCCCGGAGACGGCTGCCGCCGGGACACCGCCACCGTCGTCCAGACCCTCATCACTCACTGGATGGGCCGATGAACGCTCCCACCGTCGTCTTCGCCTGGCGCCGTACCCCGCCCCCGCTGCTGATCGGTGGCGCCGAGGTCTCCCAGCAGCTCCTCGCCGAGGAGTTCGCCCGAGCCGGGTGGAACGTCGTCTACCTCGGAAGCCACGAAGCCCCTTGGGACAGCTCCCCGCGCATCGGACACCTGCGCGCCCACCTCCTCGCCCACGGGGTCGGATGGGAGGAGCAGGGGGGAGAGATCCGCTACTCGTGGAACGGAGTCGCCTGCGCCGCGCTCCCCCAGGACCGGATCGAGAAGGAATTCGCCCGGCTGCTGAGCGATCTGGCCCCCGAGCTGGTGATCACCTCCCAGGAAGGGTCATCCGACCTGGCGGCCACGGCCCGCGCCCGTACGACCGTCGCCGGGTGGCTGCACTCTGTCTCGTCCACCGGTCTGGGCGTCCTGGCCGGCTCGCCGCACCACGCTCTTGCGACTTCCAGATTCGTCGCCAGCCGAGCCCGCCCCGCCCCGCGGACGAAGGTCACCGTGTTCTACCCGCCGTACTCACCGGCAACGATGGGCGAAGAACTGCCGCGCCTGGCAAGGGACGGCCTGCTGATGGTCAACCCGATCCCGGCCAAGGGCTCCTGCCTGCTGCATCAGCTCGTCGAGCGTCTGCCCCAGCAGCAGTTCACCCTCGTCGAAGGCTGGTGGGACACCGCCCGCGAATTCACCGGCTACCCCAACGTCACGTACGTGCCCCGCACCTACACCATGGGGCCCCTGTACGCCGCACACCAGCTCCTGCTGGTGCCCTCCCAGGTGGAAGACGCCTTCCCTCGCGTCATCGCAGAGGCGGGACTGCACGGGGTGCCCGCGCTCGGCTCCGACCGGGGCGGTATCCCCGAGGCCATCGGGCCCGGCGGCATCGTGCTCCCGCCGGACGACACGGACGCCTGGGTGGCCGCCATCAACACCGACGGCCACGAACAGCTCGGCGCCGCCGCCAGGACCACGGCGCTCCCGCTGACCCGGCCGTGCCTCCCGGAACTTGCTGCCGCCGGAGTCATCCCGCCCTTGCGCTAGTGGGCCGCGTAGGCCGCCTGGACCTCCCCCAGGCGGTCCGTCCACCACCTCAGCAGCGCCTCGTCCGCCAGGAACATCTCCCCGAACGTGTCGTCGTGCCGGTCCAGGAAGAACTCCAGCTGCCAGAAGTCCGTCAGCCGCTTCCACCACAGCCGGTTCACGCCGTCCGCGAGATCGGCCGCCGACAGGGCCAGCACACTGCGGTAGCCCGACACGAATGCGGAGATCCGTTCCAGGTCGAACGAGCCCCCCACGCCGAACTGCACCTGCGCGGTCCGGGCCACCTCCTCGGCGTACGGCCGCACCCCGAGTCGGTCCCAGTCCACGATCGCGACCACATCCCCGCCGGCATCCCGCAGCAGGTTCCGGTACTGGAAATCACCATGGGTCCAGCCGAAGGGGCCCGCGGGCTCCTCCCCGGCGGGGTGCCGGTCACCGAGCCGCGCGAGCAGCTCCTGGCGCTCACTCAGGGCCTCCCCCGCGGCCCTCCCGAACGGCGTCTCGGGCAGCCGGGCCATCAGCGCCCGGGCCGCTTCGTCCGCACGCTCGGCAGGCCGCACCTTCGAGATCGGAGGGTGCTCCGGGACCGGACCGGGGGCATGATGCCGAAGCCCCTCGTGCAGCCGCCCCAGGAGGACACCAAGCTCCCCGGCCTGAGCAACGGGAAGATCCGTGCCCTCCACGTGGGAGCCGGCCACCCACGGCAGCACGCAATAGCCGTGACCGCCGGTCTCCACCACCGTCTCACCGCTTTCGGACGTCAATGCCACCGGCACAGGGATGCCCTCCGCAGCGAGATCCGGCAGCACCCCCAGGTTCCTTCGTACTCGCTCCAGGGGCACGTCGCCGATCTCCTTGACCGCGTACACACCCGCCGCAGTCTCGATCCGGTAGTTGCGGTTCATCAGGCCCTCGGCGAGGTAGCGGTACGCCCGTACCTCGCCGATGCGGAACTCGTGGGCGAGGACGGGAAGGGCAGCAGCCAAGGCTTCGTCTCGGATCACACCCGGCACGTTACGCCGCTCGCGCACCCCTCACCGCGTCTTCGCCACAGAAGACGCCGAACACACAGAGCGCCCCCTCTCCCGCACGGATGGGAGAAGGGGCGCCGTTCATCGGGCGGTCAGTGGCGCTCCCACCACCAATCCGCGTAATAGCACTCCGCCTCGGGCAGTTCCTTTTCGGAGGACACCGGCTCCGGCCGGTTCCACGGCGCCGTCAGCCCTCGCTCCTGGCGCTGCTGCACGGTCAGCAGGTTCGCCCGGTGGTTGATGGCCCCCTGCATGCGCGAAGCGATCAGCCTCTCCCGCCGGCGCTCCTGCTTCCGCGCCCACTCGTTCCCCGGGGCCTGCTCCGCGTCCGCCTCGGCCCGAAGCTCGTCCCGCAGGTCCTCCAACCGCAGCTCGTAGACGGCCTGGCCCAACTGGTGCTCGTAGTCCCGCAGCGGCCACTCGTCTACCCATTCCACCGGCGCCCCGGTCATGTCGAACACCACCACCGGCGCGTCCATCCACGACGGCGGCTGAGGGGTGTACGGCGCCCTGGGCGTCTCCGGGGGCTCTTGGGCCAGCACCGCCTCGCAGTACTCCCTCCGCGGGCTCCTCCCGGGCTCCGGCGCCCTCGTCGACTCATACCGCCCCGGGAACTCGACGGGGGCCTCACGGCGCTTACGGCGGCGTCCCACGGGTCAGTCCACGATGTCCGGCAGGCCGCCCGACCACGTCGGAGGCGGAGGCGGCGCCTTGCGTACGACGTGGAAGGCCGCGGGCCCCGGCGTCTCGAACCAGCGCGGCGGCGGCCCGGTCGGGATCTGCGGATGGGAGAAGTCGACGACCCTCGGCTGTGCCGTCTTCTCCTCCTCGCGCCGCAGCAGTTCGGCGTACGCCGCCCTCGCCTCGGGGGTCGTCATGTCCACGGAGGGCTCCGCCCTGCGAAGGAATCGGGGCAGTCTCACGATGCATCCTCCTTGAGGGCCCCACCGTTTCCAGTGGGGCCGGGAACGGGTCGCAGTGGGGTGGGTCGCAGTGCAGTGGGGGACGTACGGACACCCGCCACAGCGGGGGCCGAGCGGGTAACTTGCCGGCTCCTCCGCTCCAGGTCACGCGCCCGCTCCAGTGGGGTTCGGGGAACAATCCCAGTGGGGTCCTCATTCGTCCGCATCGTCGTCCTCCAACTCCAGGCATGCGGCCAGAGCGGCGAACGGGCCGTCCTCGATCTCCGCCGCCTGCCAGGGCCTGCGACGACCGACTCGGCCGACCTCCACCGCCGTCCACCCGGTCATGTGCTCCACGTCCTGCGTCAGGCTCACCGAGGGCAGGCCCACCTCCTCCAGCACCTGCTCCTCCTCTCCCAGGCACAGGTCGACGATCGCCGCCCGGATGAAGTGGTGGCCGTTGTGCTCGTGCCCGATCCGGCGAACCCGCAGCACGACCGGACCCGGCCGGACCGTCCACCAGCACACCTCAGACGCCCAGTAACAGCCCGGCGGGGGCGGCGGATAGGTCGCCACACCCGGCAACGCCCGGTAGGCCGCGTTCGAGGGCGGCGGGTCGAAGGTCCGCCTCACGTACGACGCCGCCCACCGCGCCGGCGGGGCCATGCGCTCCTGCATCAGCCGATGTCCGAGTACGCCGACTGCGGAGCCCCCGAGCCGTAGCCCGGAGCCTGGCCACCGCCCATCTGCTGCGCTACGTAGGCCGCAGGGTCGGTGAGACGCGCGTGGTTGCCGTACTGCTGCACCGCCCGCTCGTGGGCCCGCACCCGCATGTCGCTCAGGTTCACGTAGCCCGCAGCGGCAGACGCAGCAGTCGCCGCCTGGTTGCGCTCGAACCTCTTGGCCCGCGCGGCGATCCACGCCTCGGTCCCCGCCTGGTGCTCCGGCATCACCGGCCGCAGGCTCACCTCGTATGCCTCCCGCTGTTCCTGCGCCTGCTGCTCCGCGCGCAGCCGCTGCTCGTACGCCAACTCGCGGTCGACTTCAGCGTTGGTGCGGGCGGCCCGGTCCCAGAAGTTGGTCATTTACGTTTTCTCCAGTTCAGAAAGCACACCACTCGTACCCCACTATCGTGCGACGCCATTAATGAGAAGCGGTAACGGTGCGGGAAAATGGGGAGGAAGAAGTGACCCCTGGAGGCTGTTGTGGAATACCGAGAAAGCCGCGCACGCGTACCGCTGGAAGACGCCAGGCTCCGAGCGCAGAAGTCTGTCCGCCGCGTGGATGACGGAGTCCAGGTCAATCCGGTCTCCGTCGACTACCGCAATCTCACCGAGGAAGAAGGCGCCCGGCCCGGAGTGTTCCGCAGCGACTCCGCGATCGACCCCGATATGCAGCGGCACGAAGGATGGCGCCCTTCGGGTTCTTACTCCACGAGCGTCCACAACGAGGGCGACGGAAAGCGGACGAACGCGTGGAACCGGCGCATGGTCATGGATGACGAAACCGAATACGATCACGCCGTCCGCCATGCAACCGGCGACGCCTCGCGCTACCGCAGCGGTCGACCCCGGCTGATCCTTGCGAAGCTGGTCCCCGCCGAGTTCCGCGACGGCGCGGACGACGGATACGAGACGCACGGGAACTGAACGTGCCGGACATGGAAAGAACCCCCCGGGTGTCTGTGAGCCAGGGGGCTCTTTCGTGAGAGGCGTACGACCCTACAACAACTATAGGGCCGCATTTTTCGGGGGAGAAAATGCTTCACCCGTCTGCCACTCCCCACACGCACACCAGCAGCACCGCGGCCATGCTGAGAGACATGGACCCCCGCATCGTGATCCACCGCCCCGGCGACGACGGCGGCCGGCGCGTGCACGTGGACGGAACGATCCTGGGCATGGCCTACAGCGAGATGGACCTGAGGGAGTTCTTGAGGCGGGTCGCGCTGCCCGACTGGGACGCCGTGGACATCGAGGACCGCATGCTGTTCCGGTGGGAGGGTCCGGGGCCCGAGAGCTGGGCGTCCTAGGCGTTCACCCGTCCGGCCGACTGCCACGCGTCGCCTGAAGCGGTAGGTTGCCCACGCGGACCGGCTCCCCGCTCGACGGGGTGTTCTAGGCGAGGTAGGCGCGGGAGACAACGCGCTGAGCTTCCCGCCGTCTCCCTGGCTACCGGTGTCCCGTACTCGGAGCGGCTCCCCTGGTTCCGTGCGCCCAGAAAGGCGTACGCGAAGTGGAGTCCACCATGAGCAAGAAGAAGAACAGGACCAATCAGCACCGCAAGCCCACGGGCATGAAGAAGCCTTGGCCCCAGCCCGCGGCGGCGAAGAACCCCGGCGTTGTCTTCAAGACGGCCAGCGACGAGGCCGCCTACCTCGCGCTCACCCTGCTGCCGCTCTGGGCCGACGTCGACAGCAACAGGTTCGAGGCCCTGAAAGCCACCTGCGACGTGCACAACAAGCTGTGCATCAACCACGGCATCAACGGCGGCAAGGCCCTCCTCGACGCGTTCGGCCGGCTCGCCGGAGACATGTTCCATCTGCTCGCCCATCACCTGGGCATGACGAAGGAGGCCCTCCTCGATCGGTTCATGCTCGTCGTGCGCGAGGACGAGATCGAGGAGTAGAAGGCAACACCACCGGGCGCTCACCAGCGTCTGCGGCTGCCGCCCTCCCTATCGCGGTGAACAGGGGGGCGGCGCCGGGGTGTCCGGATGCGGGGGTCCTCGTTGATCACGGCATGACGATCAAGAAGACCATCACCCTCGCCCTCGCGGCCGGTGCCGCCGCCCTCGCCTTCGCCGGCACCGCCCACGCGGACATCGCGGACACCCGGTCGGCCTGGGGAGAAACCTCCTACGAGGAGGGCATCAACGAGTTCTCGGACTGGACCGACGAGGAGAGGTCCAGCCTCCTGACCCCCGAGGCACAGTCCCGCGGCCTGCTCGACAAGGTCCTGGGGAACAGGTTCGACTACGCCCTCGACGAGGAACTCAGGTAAGCCGAGGCCGCCCCAGCACGAATTTCGGCGGGGAAACGACAGTCGAAGACTGTCAGCAGTACGAGTAGTAGAAGCACTGCGACCCCTGCGCGCCCCATGCTTCCGCTGGAGCCCAGGCCGGAGCCTTTCCGGAAAGAGCGAACGCCCCAGGCCGGCAAGCCTGAGGCGTTCTATGTTGTCCTCACCGAGAGAGCGCTGCTCGGCGTCTAGGACTTCACCCAAGGAGACTCTAAGCTCTCTCCTCCGCCGGTACCACTTCGAGCATCCGAAATGGCTTCCCCGTTACCGTCGGGCCGTTTTTTCGGGGGGCAATATGCTCCGAGACTGCAAGCCCTATGAGCACTGCTACAGGAAACCGGGTGCTGCGCACGCTCATGCTTTCGCCCGATGCCCGTGAGCCATTCTCTGCCATCCCCAGCGCATGCACCGCACTATCCCCCGCTAGAGCCAGGAAGGGCCGGCGCGGCTCTCGATTTTTCTGGGCGCAGTGTCATTTTTGTCACACCGCAAATAGGTTGACCTGCGGTTTTATTTTCTCCAGCTAAATCGCAGCAGCAGACGGCCGGGCCCCGTCGATTTAAGCTCCAGAAAATCGTCAGCACAGCACGAAGCCCCCGCCGAGAAAATCAGCGGGGGCTTTGCGTATTTTCTCAGTCGGTCTCGGTGCGCGGGGCGGGGATGCTGGGGACGCTGGCCATGGCGTTGCCCTCCCACTCGTCACGCGGGCGGATGTAGCCGTCGGCCACCTTCGAGTTCGGCGACCAGCGGCCCTGCTTGCGGATGGCCGCGCCCGAGGCGCCGTTCTCGTCGGCGATGGTGGCACCGCTGGCCCTCAGGCCGTGCGCGGTGAGCTTGACGCCGTTGTCGTCGTAGAGGACGCCGGCCGCGTCCGCGAGAGCCTGGATGATGTCGTTGACGGACTCGGCGCTCAGCTCGTCGCCGATGTTCCCCCAGCGGTCGATGCGGCGCAGGATCTTGCCGGTGGTGATGCCGGCCGCGGCGAGGGCGTCGCGGTATTCGGTGTAGGCGGTGACGGGGTCAAGAACGTCGTCCCGGCGGGGCATGACGACCCACTCGCCCTCGGCGCCCTGGTCGGTCTTGCTGCTGGCGAAGAACAGGCGCACGCCCTTGCGCGGCACCACCACGGCGTCCGGCAGAACGCGGTCCGAGAACTCGGAGCGGCGGGTCATGGCCCAGATGGACCAGATGACGATCAGGCGGTCCCGAAGGCCTGTCAGGGTGTCGGTGTCGCACTGCTCGACCATGGCGACGAAGCCGGCGGTGTCGATGGTGGCGGACTTCTTCACGCGGCGGCCGGCGTCGGCCTGGCGCTTCTTGTGGGCCTTGATCAGCAGCCGGGCCGGACGGGGGTCGGGGTGCTGCTCGACGGGGGTACGGCTCCAGGTGTGCGCGGCGAGGATCGCGGCGACGGCCTGACCGAGGGCGGACGCTCCGTACGGTTCGCCGGTCTTCTCGCTGGGGGTGTCGATGGTGACGCGGATCCACTCGGTGAGCGTCTCGGTGGTCATCGGGACCACGGATCGGCGCCCCACGCACCAGCCGGCCGCCCGCCGGAGCCAGAAGTCATATTTCCGGTAGGTCTCGGCCGGGATTGCTGCCTTGAGTGCTTCGAGCGTTTCGGTGCTGAGTTCATAATCTGCTGCGGTGTGGACCGTAAGGCCCGGAATCCGAACTTCCCCCCGGAAGTCACTCTGAGCGACGGGAAGTAGCTCCGCGTCGATGATCTCAAGCTCGTTCATTTGTCCCCTCTGTCGATCCCGGTAAGCACGGTTACCGGGACTGAGCCATACCTTAGTGAGCGTCAGTTGATCTCGACACCCCTCGTCCGGATCTTGAACCGAGCCTTGGTCCGAGTTGTTGTACTAAAAGATGGAAAGTCTAAGCCGCACCTTTTGAACTTCGATCCCGACTCCAGCCGGCGAAGGTGAGCTACCTCTTCACCTCCATGCCGTGCTCCGCGTGGTGCCGCCGGAACCAGCGCACCAGGTTGCGCTCGTCCTCGACTGAGAACACCCGGGGGCCCGTGCGGAAGAACTCGCCGGCCGCGACCTCCGACCACGGAACCGGCATCACGGTCACGGACCCGAACCGCATCGGCACCACCAACCACTTCGCGTGTTCGTCGTCCGGCGTCGGTCGGTACAGCAGCATCCCGACCGTGGGTTCGTGCCCTGGCCGTCGCCACTCGACTGGGCGCTGGTGGCTCATCTGCTTGCGAGTCAGGGGGCGACTGGCCGGCGCGGACCGCATCGTCTGGGGTGCAGATTCTTCGACGGTGATCATCTCCATGTTCCGATGATCAAGGCGTCGATTTTCGGAGTGGGAAATCGCCCGATCCGACAACCGACCCTGATACCTGACGCCCAGAACGCGCCCAAGGCAGCGTCAGACTGGGTTGCGTCCGCGGCCGGCCGGGCTACCAGAAAAACGCGCGGCTGTGATGGGGTGGGAGCTGGCCGGGCCCTGACCTGATCGCCAAGGCCCGACCGCCCCCGCTAGCCCCTGGGCGAACCCACCTGCCCCAGCACCGCCCCGACTCCGGCCAGGACTCCCGCGACCGACGCCGCCACCGCCCAACCGCCCCGCCGTCGCACCGGAACCGGCTCCCACCGAACCGGCCCCCACCCGAGGGACTCCCGCAGCTCCCGCGCTTCCTCGCGCAGGGCCAGAACCTCCGCCGCCCGCATGTCGGCAACGACCTCCCGGACGATCCTCTCCGCCTCCTCGACGGCCAGGGCGGCGACCTCCGCGCCCCAGGTGTCGACGTCGGCCCGGATCGCTTCGAGTTCGGCGCGCAGCTCGGCGAGGACGTCCACCGGCTCCGGCTGCTCGTACGCCATCCAGGCCAAGCGCGGGTCCACGGGCGCCGGTCGCTCGTACTGCGCCCACGCAATGCGCGGGTCAACGACTCGCTTCGGAACCACCAGGGCGACCGGCTCACCGCAGATCACCAGCGCGGGCAGCTCGGGTACCACGTACGTCTCCAGCGCCTCGCACACGGGCGCCTGCGGCTCCTCCAGGGCGACGGCCCGGCGAGGTACGGAGAGCTGCACGAGCGTCCCGCACACCAGGTAGTTCTCCGCCACCAGTTCGCGCGGCTCCAGGTGCTCCAGGTGTCCCGGCTCCGCCCCGTCCATGAGGACGATGGTCGTGCCGATCTTCGCGCTGACCACACGCCCGGCTCGGCCCTGGTGAAGGACGCGCGAGCCGACCTCCCAGACACCCCTCCCCGCCGACGGCAGCACTGCCTTTCCCTCCGTGTCGGCACGGTCGGAAACCTCGACCGATTCGCCGGCGTGGGGCTGAGCGATTTCTTCACCGGCCGCGATCCGCCATGCTGCCCGCCGCTCGTCGCGGGTGAGCGGGCCCTGGTGCTGCGGCTGCTCCTCCTCGACCTCGACGAACTCGGGGTCGGCGGTCGCTTCGAGCGGCTTCCAGTCGGGTCCCACGTGCTTCTCCAGCAGGGCCTTCATGAACCCCGGCTCGCCCGCCTTGGGGGCGACAGCCGCCGGGTGCTTCTTGCGTCCGTGGTCGCGCATGGCCAGGACCGCCTCCGAGTCGCAGATCACCGACTTGAAGACCTTGCCCTTGCACGTCTCGTGCAGGCAGCGCACGGAGATCGTCCAACCGTTGTTGCCCTTGGGGCTCTCCCCGTGGTGGCGGTGCTTGTCGCCCAGGTCGTTGGACTTCGTCCGGAACCTGCCCTCCGCGATCTCCCAGTCGTACGCCATGTCCTCGAAGTTGTGCCCGTACCCGTCATCGCTGGCACCCGCGTACGTGACGCTCTCGCCCTCGGTGAGCCGGGCGCCGGGGGTGTTCCTCGCCTGCTCCATCCGCTCCCGGGCCTGCGCCTTGCTCCACGCCACCACGTCCCGCCCGCACGGCCACGCGTGAATGCAGGGCTTGGGGAAGGACCCGCATCCCGCACGCGGGTTCCGCTCGGTCTCGTACGACCACTCAGGCGCGGTTTCCTCCGTGTCGGCAGGCTCGGAAACCTGCTCCTCGACCTCGACGGATTCGCCGGCGTGGGTCTGAGGAATTTCTGCGTCCTCGGCCGCCGCCTCCAGGACCGCGCGATCGAGGATGCTCACGCCCAGCTCGGCGATCACCGCGTCCGTGGTCCCCCGGTCCTTCGTCCACTCCCAGTCATCCCCGAGCACGCCCAGGTGCTCCGGCGCGGTCCAGCACAGCATGTAGCGGTCCGAAGAGGTCCGGTCGTCGCTGCACAGCTTCATTGCGTCCGCGCGGGTCATGCCCCACAGCACCCGGCGCCGGGTGGGGTTGGACTTGGCGGAGACGATGAACACGGCCACGGGCTCCACGTCGGCGGGGTCCTCGGTCTGGCCGTGAACAGCCGGGTACAGCTCGGCCAGGTAGCGGCGCAGCATCTCCCGCCACGGCACCCCGAGGAGCTGTCCCCAGACCGCCAGGGAGACCAGCGGGGAGAAGATGTCTCCGAGCTGCTGCGTCTGCGAGGACCGCGCCCCCGTCACCGGGTAGTCGGCGGGCAGGCCGACCAGGAGGCACACCTCCTCGATCGTGAACCGGCGCCCCGTGGCCGCGTTGTACCAGCCTCGGATCTTGCTGGTGATGCCGTTGATCGGCTTCGGCTCGGGGTGGCGGCTGGTCCGCCCGTCCATGCGGAAGACGTTGCCCCCGCTGGTCTTCCTGTCTCCCCGCGTGTTGATCTCCGCGTCCGGCTCCCATCCGATCGCCTCATGGGCCAGCGTGGTGATCCCCGGCGCCACCGGCAGGCCCGGACGCCGGTACCAGTGCGCCGCCAGGATCGAGCGCTTGCGGTTGCTCGGGGACCCGAAGTCCGCCGCGTCCACGGTGTCCCACTCGGCCATCTCGCACCCGGCCGTCACCAGCTCAAGCCAGATGTCCTCCTTGAGCTGCTCCGGGAGGGCGGCGGCCTGCTCGATGACGATCCGGGTGAGCGGGGCGCCGATGTACCGCAGGCCGAGAACCCAGATCACCGGGGCCAGCATCAGCCCCGCCGTCTTCGCCGTCATGCCCTCGACCAGCGCCCACATGTCCGCCACCGTGTGATCGGTGCGCTCCCCGTACGAGGAGAAGCAACCCTCCTCCCAGGTGCACTCCTCGCCGTCCTCCTCGTGGGTGCAGTACTCCGTCCCGTCCCGCTCATAGTTTCCGAACATGTATCCGACCTGGTTGATCGCCTCGATCAGGATCTCCAGGTTCTCCGCAGCACGACCGGCGCCCGTGCCCGCGATCGTGAAATCCGGGCAGGGCATCGTGAACATGGCGTCCACGGTCCACCGCAGCGCGGGGTGTTCAGGGCTCAGCGTCTTCACGTCCGCCCGCAGCACCGTGCAGCCCGCAGCCTCCGAACTCGCCGCCGCGTTCCCGGCCAGGTCGATGCAGACCATGTCCGTGTCCGACACCAGCCGCTTCCCCTTGCAGCCGCCACCGCAGCCCGAGCACAGGTTCAGCCCCCGAGGCTTCTCCGCCGGGTACAGCCACCGCACCGGCCACGGCGCGGCCAACTCCTCCCGCTGCTCCTCCGGCAGGGACTCCAGGAGCCTCACCAGCTCCTCGCCGTCGACCGCGAACAGGTCGGCATGGGTCACCGCCTTCCGCTCCTCGGCCACCGGATCCGGCTGCTCCTCGGCGACGACCTCGCCCCGGGCCATCGCGTCCGCGAGGATGGCGCGCTTGAGCGCGGGCAGGTTCGGGAACATGTCCCCGCCGGTCCGGCATCGGTTGTTCTTGTCCTCGCCCTCGAAGACCAGCCGCGCGCCGTCCGAGTGCTCGTGCTGCGCCTCGAACAGACCGGCGAGCTTGCGCACCACGTAGCGGTGACCGAGGATCTCCGCGACGCAGGGGAAGCGGCTCTTGTCCCCGAACACGATGTCGCCGACCTTGACCTTGGCCACGACCTTCTTCGGCGCAAGGCTGCTCCGCCCCACCGTCTTCTCCTCCGCCTGATTCGTCGTCGTCTCGGTGCCCATCAGCCGGGCGAACTGCGCGGGGTCGTCCTTCAAGCCAGCCCGCAGGCGCCGGAACGCTTCACCGGCCGTCTTGCCGACCTGGAGCGCGGCGGCGTGCCACCTGATGACGTACTGGCGCGTTTCCCACTTCGCGACGAACTCGGTCCCGTCGATCTCGCGGGTGATCTTCTGGAGCTGCTCGCACGGCCCCTCCGCCATGCGCTCCGCGTCGAAGTGCGGCTGGCGCCGGTGCATGCCCGCGCGCCCCCGGGCGTCTTCCTCGCGCGTGAACACGTCGATGTCGTGCGTCCACCCGCACGAGCACGTGATGACGTGGAACCCGTCCAGCTCGGTCACCGTGGTCACGTGCTGCGGCGCCACCGGCTCCGGCACGTCGTCGAAGCTCATCTGCCCGGGACCCGGCTCGGCCGACTCCTCGACGTCCTCGACGGCGCCCCCGCAGCCGCAGGTGTACCCGCCACGGTCGTACAGGTCGGCGGTCAGCTCACGCCCTGCCCGCGTGCACGGGTACCAGGTCCCGCAGACCGCGCACGCACGGTCAAGCTGACGTTCCGCGCGGCGGACGTCCTCCCCGGCATCCTGAATCGCACCCTCGGCGCGGTCCCGGTATTCCATGGCGGACGCGTGGGCATCGCTGCTGCGCTCCGTCCAGTCATCCATCACCGCGTCCCACGGGCCGTCAGAGAAAAACATGACGCTGGATATCCGGTACGCCGCAGCGTGAGCCCAGCGGGCCCGCCGGTAGAGCCGCTCCGCCGCTTCGAATTCGGGGCGGATAAGGTCCGCGTGCCGCTTCGCTTCGGAAATCTGCTCACGGCATGCCCGCGCGGTCCGAGAGACCTCGGAGATATCCGCGTAGCAGGCCGTTTCGAGTGCGAGTCGCTCCGCCTCTTTCGCGTGCTCCTCCGCCTGCCCCGCGTACTTCTGAGCGTCACGAGACAGCCTAACGACAGACCACGCCTGCCGACCAGCCGGAGTGTTCGGGTCGGAAATGTCGTCCTCGGTCTCGACCATTTCCGGTTCGACCTGCCGACTCGGGTCCTCACCACGGATCGCCGGATTGGCCAGGATCATGTACCGGGCATTGTCGACCTTGGACCGGCCAACGCCCCGGTAGTCGGTACCGCCGAGCGTCACATCACAAAGCTTGGTCACGGCTGCATAGCTCACGTCATAGCGTCGGCCCTTTTGGTCCCACACAAGGTAGACGTAGCCCTTCCCGTTCGCCGTTTCGGCGGTAAGGGTGAGGTACAGCCGCTCCAAGGCGTGCGGCGCGACTTCCGCCGATATGGTCCACCCCTGGGCGCGCGCGGCCGAGACCAGCGGCGCAATGGTGGACGGCAGGACGTATGACGCGTCCTGAAAAAGGACAGAGCTGTCCCCTTGAACATGACCCATCTGAAGAAAACCCCTATCGCGCAGTCGCCTGGATTCGCCCGGTACGAACGGGCGGCCCCTTCGGTGAGGCAGAGCCCCATTCTATAAAGAAAGGGGGAAGGGTAGGGGATTCAGAGGAAAAAAGAAAGGCGGGTAATATCACGCCCAGAATGTGAGATTTCATTTGCGCGAGCGGTGATGTCCTGGATGCCCCAGCGAAATGCATTAAGTAATGCTAAATGGAGACACCCCCCACCATTAACGGCGATTTCCCGATAAATAGGGGCCTGACCTCTCGCACGCGCACCCACCCTGGAGTGAAACGCAGTGTCAGCGCGGGGGCAGTGGCCTGAACCCTAGTCGGGATACCGGTTCCTGAACAGGATCTCGGAACCCGCAACAACATGTGCTAGGTTCCCTTAGCGAGAACTCCAGTCGCCTGGACTCTCATGTGGTGCCGGGTACGACTTCTCCTTCGGGAGTTGCCGGCACCACTTTTGACTTCTCCGGGCATTCCGCCCTGCGGACGCACCTGACGTTCCGTCACAAGATCGGCTAGCTTCTCCTCTGCGCGACGCGCCCGAGGGAGGGGAAGCATATGAAAGCCGACACGCGTCCAAGGAAGTCCCCGGACCACACCCGGATACCCGAGGTGGAAGCCGCCGAGAAGGCCGTGCGCCGGCTGCACGAGCTGATGCACGACGTCGACAGGGGCAACTTCAGCGGCCCGACGACGCTGTTCGGGGTCCCCTTGGACGACTTCGAAGGGATGCTGCCTGGCGGGATTCCGGTCGACGAGGCCCGCCAGTACGCGCAAGCGGGTGAATGGCTCATAGGCCGGTGCAAGGAGCTGCTCACGGCAGGCATGCGGGCCTGCGAGGACGTCGAGAAGCTCTACGCCGCGGATCCCAAGTCCCTGCGGCGTGCTGCGGCCGTGGACAGCATCCACCCGAGGATCCAGGACCTCTGCCAAGAACTGGACAGGGGTCATTGGGTCGCGGGAGAGCAGATGGCGGTGTTCGAGGCGGCCGTCAACCAGCCCACGAACCGCTACTACACCGTCTCCGCGCTGCTCATCCACGACTACGAAGAGGCCGCGGGGAGGCTTGCGGCAGTGGTCGGCAACATCTCGCAGGTGCTGAGCGCCACGTGCGCGAGCATCCACAGAGACATCGAGGCCGTCATCATGCGGCGGGCAGGGCTGTACCTGCGGCAGATCGACAACCTTCACCACTCCGCGTTCGAGCAGCACATCGCCGACCTGCTCGACCGAGACGGCTACCGCATCGTGCGCTCCGGCGGCGGGGCTGGCGATCAGGGCGTGGACGTCCTCGCCGTCGATGAGCTGGGCAACCACCTCGCGGTCCAGGCGAAGCACTTCACGGCGGGCAACGGCAGGGTCGGGCAGCCGGTCCTCCAGCACCTCGTCGGCGGCAACCATCCGCCCCGCACGCTTCCGATCGTCGTCACGAACGGCGCGTTCGTCGGCGGAGCGAAGGCGTGGGCTGCGGAAGGCGACAGGGTGCGCCTGATCGACCGCGAGGGACTGAAGCGGTGGTCGGAGGCGGGAATGCCGCTGGCGGATGTCCTGAGGGGGCCTGGGCCGACGCGGTGACGAACGGGGTCCCGTTGTGAGCGGGGCTTCTCCGTGTTCTCCGGCAACCGCCCCGGCGTCGCCCTCGGCGGAGACGCCGGTTACCTACGTAACCAGCGGCCACGTACCTGTACTGCTGGCCGGAGTTGACGGACCTTCGTCGTCCCCCGATTCCGGCGCCCCGCTCAGACGTTCCGGCCGAGGTCGATCGCGGTGGTGACGTCCTCGACGGTGAGGCGGTAGAGGGACTCCCTGTCTTCCATCTGCACCCACACCTCGAACCCTTCGAGTTCGCCGGCGAGGGTCTCCAGGATCTCGGCCACCGGGGTCGGCTTGCCCTCGACGCGTTCGAGGCGGACGGCGAGCGTGTACGGGATCTGTCGGGCCATGAGGAAGCCTCCTGGGGCGAGGTGACGGGAGGGGGGATACCGAGAGCCTCCCGGCCCCTCATCCCCCCGTCAAACCCCTGCCCAGCGGCTTGAGGGGCCCCTCTGCGACTTCTTGCGCGCTCTTGCAGCCCGGGAGCGCCAGCGGAGTCCGTCAGGAAATCGTGAACCGTCCGTCCTGCTGCCCGACGGAGCCCTCGCCGTCGTCCTTTCGCGCCCCATCTCGGTTCGGCAAAGCCTTCTTCATGGCCCCGGCGCCGGCCTAGGCCCTGTTCTGTTCTGTTCTGTTCTGGTCAGGCGGCCACGGACCCCCACGACGGGACCGGGGACTCCGCCTCGAAAAGGCGGATAGCCAGCTTGCCCAGGTAAGCGGCTTGGTCGTTCTTCGGCAGTCGGCCGAAAGCGTCTCCCTGTCGCAGCTGGCGCAGAACCCAGTCACTGGTACCCAAGATGGGGAGCGAACGCCGGTACGAGCCCGCTGTGACCCACACGTCGCGGTAGTCGTCGCCGCCGTCCAGGTCGAGAAGGTCAAGACGGACGCCCATGTACGTCCTGCCGATGCCCGGCTTGTAGACCCCGCGGCGCTCGTGCACTCGCAGGGCGACGACGTGGCCCTGAAGCTGCCGCAGAACATCGCGGTGGAGGAACGTGGCCTTGCCGACCTGCACGGCATACGCCGCCAGTTGATCGCGGATGTGCTGGGCCTTGGGGTCGTTCTCGATCCAGTGCGTGAGCATCGGTGTGAGGGTGGTGACGGTCAACGTGTTCTCCCTGGGGGTCACTGCGGGTTCCCTTCTCCGCCCTCGTCGTCGCGGTCGATCCGGCGGGTGTGCTGGGTCTCGTCGAAGACCTGCCACCACCGCCACCGTCGCGGCTCGGTATGCGCCGGCCGGATCTCCGTGAAGTCGCCGCGGTCTACGGCCTGGTGCTCGAACACGGTCTCGTCCTCCTGGTCGTCGCCTTCGCCCCTGATCCCGAAGGGCCGTGGCCGACGGGGTGAAGGGATCCTGTCCATCGCGAGTTACGGCGATAACGCCCCAACCGGGTGAATTATCAGAAAATGCGCCCTTTGCTGTATGGGTTGATCACGGACAAGATCACGGCCGGGGCTGATGGTCTCGGCGCGGCAGAAGGAAAACCGCGTGAAGCCACACAGCACTCGGACCGCCGCCCGCCGGGCAGTCACCCCGGAACGCGCCGAGGCCCTCCTGCTGGCCGCAGGAGACCCCGAGGAACCGAAGGTGGAGACCGACGCCGAGGGGCGCGCCCTGATCCCGCACGCGCCGCTGTGGCGCCCCGGGGCGCACTTGCATGAGTTCGCCGCGATCTGGCCTGTCTCCACTACGCCGAGGACCCGCAGCCACCGGCACGGGCGTCTTCTCGCGCACGTCCGGGTCCTCGACGGCGGCGGGAAGGTCCGGGACCTGGGGTACCGGCGCCTAGAACTCGTGCACTGGATCCTCGGGCTGTCGACTTCGCTCGGGGCCGGCTGGGTCGTCGGCAGGGTCACGCCGATGCTCGGGCACGGCGCCCAGCTCACGGCGCTTCCGAGGCGGCGACGGTAACCGCCAGAGGCACTCAGGCTGCGAGGGGCATCGCCACGACCTTCTCGCTCGGCCGGTATCCACCGAGCATGTAGTCAGCGTGGATCTGCCAACGGCCCCCGTCGAGAGGCTTGATGACCCCCGCCTCTCGGAGCTGCTTGAGGCACTTCGAGACCGTCGGCTGGGAGCACCCCAGGACCTCGGCGATGGCCTCTTGCGAGCCCGTGAGGGCGACTCCGGGTGCGCCGGGTGTCTGGGTACTGGTGAGCAGGAACAGAAGGCGGTAGGCGTTGGCCGTCAGGTCGTAACGCACGCGACCCCGGTTCACCGAGCGGAGGTAGTCCACGGAGTATTTGGTGTAGCGACTCATGGTCCCTCTCTCACGCAGCCTTACGGTCAGTTGATTCGGGTTGGCGACGGTAGTGGTTTCCGTCAGGGATTGCCTTGATTGCTGCCCCGTGATCCCTGCCCGACCCACAATAGACAAACTGCGGGTTGAGCATCACCGCCGAGCGGTTGATCGGTCGTAGAATGTGCAGCTCCCGGAGCACCTTCATGGACACGGAGATCTTGGACTGGGCAACACCCAGTGCATCGCCCAGTTCGGATTGCTTCTTGTAGATGATCAGGCCGGGAGAGCTTCTGTTCTGGAGTTCGATCAGCAGGGACAAGAGGTCGTAATCGGCGACGGACTTACGGTTGTGGCGCATCACGCGGAACATCTCGTGAGCGATCATCGAAAATTTTTGGCCAGCGAACCCGTATGCGTAATCCGGTTCACTAGTCGAATGGATCTTGAAGTTCCGCATCTCGCCGGACAGTTCGTCGACGGCTTCGATGGAGTTGATCTTCTCTTGACTGCGGCGCGGCACAAGGTCTCCCGCGAAGGAGGGGGAAGGGGCTACGGCCCATCCGCGCCGTACCGCGGCCTTGCCTACACCACAGTCTATTCGCTGGCTTTGGATACCTATACCGCTACCAGGGGGACTGTCCGGCCCGGTTCTATACCTCACAGAGATAGCGGAATCTCGGTGAGATATATCTTTCGAGGCGTTTCCGCAGGTCAGCGGGCTGTCGTGTCGATTCGCTCTTACACCCGTGGTGGAGCTGGTTCCGGTGCTCCTGCTCTGGCCTCGACGGCCCGGGGCTCCGTCCGACCTGCCCTGACAGTGGCCCTCCGGTGAGCGACCGAAGGGAGCGGGGAGGGCCAGGGGGACCGTAGGGACCCCCATAGCAACGAGCTTGAGCTATGGATCTCCCTACGGTCGATCTGGGCGACCCCGCTCCCTTCGGTCGCTCACCGGCCGCCCACCCTTGGGGGTCATCGACAGCGCCGCATCCTTCAGGAGTGGGGACCATGGCATGAGCAGGCGCTAAATCCAGCCCAGCGCCTCGCAGTGCTTGAAGACGCGGGCGTACTCGGAAACCGTGGGGGGCATCAAGACCCAAGGGGTCTGGACGTGGACAATCCAGCCGGCGCAGATTCCCTGCATCCCCTGAGCCGCCCTCAGGGCTTCGACCAAATAGACGTGCTTGACGGTCACCAGCTTCGCCTCCGGCCTCTCCACGGGCACGGCTTCGCCTGGATCCTCCGATCCCAGCAACTGCTCCAGGACCCGCTCCTTGGGCGACATGTCCGCGCGCCGTTTTTTCGGCCCGGCGTTCAACACCTGCTCCAGCGGTGAGAACTCGGTGACCACCGCCGGCTGCGTTTTGCCGTGGCCGTCGAACCAGTTCTCGATGTACTCGACCGGGCGGAAGGCGACGAGAAGGGCGCGGTACTGCTCGGGCTGGAAGACGTCCTGGGCGATGGTTACGGTCACCTCTCCAGCGTGATCTCCATGCCCCGGAACCGAGAAGACGCCAAACCGGTGAACGGCGACGGCAGGGCCAAAAGGGTGACCAGACGGCGTGTCGGGCCGGATATCCCACCAGCGGATGATCAGCTCGCCACGAGGCCCTGAGACGCGGATAGCCCGGCACCACTGCTGGGAACGCCGCCTGGTGGACGTGGTAGCCACCCTGGGGCCGGAGCGGACAGGGATCCGCAGATGAACCAAAGCATCGCTGTCGCGGGTGAGTTGTATGGTGATGGCTGCTGCCCGGCGCTGACGGGCGGGTGGAAGCGGTGAGTGCTTCCCCGGTGCGGCGTTCTGATCCGCGACGCCCGAAGGCCGCTACCGAAGAGGTGTCCGCCTTCCTCCAGGTCCCTGTGGCCACGCTCTACCAGTGGCGGCACAAAAAGCAGGGGCCGCCGGCCGTACGCATCGGCAAGCACCTCCGCTACGACTGGGATGACGTCGAGGCGTGGTGGGACGCACAGAAGGCCGACCAGAACCCTTAGCCCGCGGCCGGGCCATCTCCCCCTTCACCACGATCATCAGGAGTTCTTGCGTGCCATACGACAACTGGCACTTGAGCCGGCCGCCCCAGGCCGCTCTCGACTGCGCCCACGCCGCCCCGGACGAGTGCCATGAGCGGCACCCCGAGGCGCCCGTGTGCCGCCAGCACAGGGGCAAGTTCCAGTCCAAGGCTCACGGCAAGGGCAAGCGGTGGCAGGCACGCTGGCGAGACCCCGCCGGCGTCCAGCAAACCGAGCTTTGCCGGACCGAGACCGAGGCGAAGAAGTACGAGAACAAGATGCGCTCCGAGGTCGACGACGGTTCGTACATCAATCCCGAGGGCGGCGAGGTGCGCGTCGGGGACTGGGTGACGATCTGGATGTCTGGCCTGAAGTTCGACAACCCCCGGACCATGCAGCGGTACGAGCAGCGCATGCGGCTGCACGTGATCGGAACCCCGTTGGGCAAGCTGAAGCTGAAGGACGTCAGCGCCACCACGATCCGCGACTGGCTCGCCGGGCGGCGTGAGCTGCTGGAGGACTCGACGCTGCGGCTGATCTTCTCGAACCTTCAGTCGGCCTTCGACCTCGCGGTGGACGACGAGCTGATCCGCAAGAACCCGCTCCTGTCGCGCTCGGTCCAGGCCGTCAGGCCGAAACGCGGCAGCACCACCGCGAAGGAGCTGACGGTCACGTGGAACGACTCGGAGAAGATCCGGGCCGAACTGCCGGACCGGTACAAGACGCTCGTGGACAGCGGCAGGGGTCTCGGGATGCGCCAGGGTGAGTGCTTCGGTTTCGGGCCCGCTGACATCGACTGGAGCCACCCGGATGGCGCAATGGTTCACATCCAGCACCAGGTCGCCCACGACGGCCCCGTGCTCGTCTTCGACAACCCCAAGGGCGGGACCGAGGACGATCCCCGCGACCGCTGGGTGGAACTGGGCGACGCCGTCGCCGAGGCCCTGCTGGAGCACATGGAGAAGTACCCGCCGATCGAGGTGACGCTCCCCTGGCGGACGCGGGACGGCGAGCCGATGACGAAGAGGATCTTCTTCTACGGCCGGGAGAAGAAGCCGATCCAGGCGAACTGGTTCAACAGCTACGTATGGAAGCCCGCCCTGGCCGCCGTCGGACTCATCAAACCCCTCGACCCCGAGAAGCCGGGCCGACGGTGGGAGAAGTCCCGCGACAAGATGATGCACGCCCTCCGACACCTCTACGCGTCGATGATGCTGGACGGCGGAGTCGACATTTACACCCTCGCGGACCGCCTCGGACACGCCGATCCGGCATTCACTTTGCGTAACTACGTCCACCGCGTCGCCGGGGCCGGCGAGAAGGTCCGTCAGGCGGTCCGGAGCATGTACGGGAGGGCCGCGTGATGTGCAGGCCGGCCCGTTCGTGCAGGGTTTGTGCAAGATGATCTTGAGTGAAGCCACTTTCCGCAGGTCAGACGGCATGCAGCAGAGTTCCGCGACATCTAGGCGGCGCCGCACAGGGCCGGTCCCGCGACAAGCAGCCGGCCGGCCAAGGCGGGGGCGGTATTCGGCCGTCGGGAGGGCGGGGCTCGCGCTGCGGGCGGGTGGGCGGCACAATCCCCTGGTCGGTACGGACGTACGGAGTCGAGGGGGCCGCCATGGCAGCGGGTACGGGGGTTGGTGCGGGGGCGGGGTTCCCCGTGCTGGAGGGGGTGCCGCTGCTCGGGTCGCTGCCGGCCCTGAAGGCCGATTCGCTCGGCACCTATCTGGAGGCCCGGCGGCGCCACGGTGACGTCGTGCGGATCGACGTCGGCCCGCCCGGGCTGCGCATGGAGATGTACTGCGTGTTCTCCGCCGAGGGGGCCCAGCAGGTGCTCGCCTCGGAGTCGGCGAACTTCCGCAAGGACAACCCGTTCTACGGGGAGATCCGGGAGTCCTTCGGCAACGGCCTGCTGACCGCCCAGGACGCGGACTACCTGCGCCAGCGCCGGCTGGTGCAGCCGCTGTTCACCCGCAAGCGGGTGGACGGCTACGCCGGGGCGGTCGCGGAGGAGACCGCCGGCACCCTGGCCTCCTGGGCGGGGGCGCGGGACGGGCTCGTCGACGTCTCGGACGAGATGATGCACCTGGCGCTGCGCGCGGTCTCCCGGATCCTGTTCGGGGCCGATGTGGACGCCACCGCGGACGTCGTCCACCGGTGCTTCCCGGTCATCACCGAGTACGTCCTGCGCCGCGGCTACTCCCCCCTCAACGTCCCGCGCACCTGGCCGACCCCGGGCAACCGGCGGGCGGCCGCCGCGATGGAGGAGCTGTACGGCGTCTGCGACCGGATCATCGCCGAGCGGCGGCGGGCGGGCGGGGAGGGCGAGGACGGCGCCCAGGACCTGCTGACCCTGCTCGCCGGGGCGCAGAGCTCCGACGACGCGGCCTTCGACGACGCCGAGCTGCGCGACCAGGTGTTGATCTTCCTGCTGGCCGGGCACGAGACGACCGCCACCTCGCTGGCCTTCGCCCTGCACCTGCTGGGCCGCCACCCCGAGGAGCAGGCCCGGGCCCGTGAGGAGGTCCTCCGCGTCCTGGGCGACCGTACGCCCGAGGCCGCCGACCTCGACCGGCTGCCGTACCTCACGCGGGTGCTCAAGGAGGCGATGCGGCTGTACCCGGCCGCGCCGGTGATCGGCCGCAACGCGGTGGCCGCCACCGAGATCGACGGGCACGCCGTCCCCGCGGGCGCCACGGTGATCCTGGCCCCCTGGGTGACGCACCGCCACCCCCGCTACTGGAGCGACCCGGACCGCTTCGACCCAGACCGCTTCACGCCGGAGGCGGAGGCGGGCCGGCCCCGCTACGCCTGGTTCCCGTTCGGGGGCGGGCCGCGGGCCTGCATCGGGCAGCACTTCTCGATGCTGGAGTCGGTGGTCGCGCTGGCGATGCTCCTGCGGGCGTACGAGGTCGAGACCGTGGACACGGAGGTACCGCTGAGCGCCGGCATCACCCTGCAGGCCACGGGCCCGATGCGCTGCCGGATCCGCCCCGTGGAGCGGTAGGCCCTGGCCGGCGGCCGGGGTCAGCGGTAGTCGTCGGGGTGGTCCTGCATCCAGGTGCCGATCTCGTCCCGGGCGCCGAACACCGCGGGCTGGTGCCGCTTGAGGTTCTCGACTCCGTGGTCGGCGCCCAGTTCCTGGTCCAGCCGGGCGATCAGGGCGATCGGCTCGGGGAAGTGGCCGGGGCCCTTGGGGTCGGCCTTCATCGCGCGGTCGACGCGGTGGAGTTCGTCGTGGACCCGGCCGAGGAGGTACGCGCAGTTGGCCGGGGTGCAGGAGTCGCCGAGGGTGGCCTGGAGTGCGGCGAAGGCGTCCCGGACCTTCTCCGGCTGCGGGGACGGCGCGGCCGGGCCCGGGTCGGAGGGGCCCTGGTCGGAGGGGCCGGACGGGTCGGAGGCGGAGGCGGCCAGGGCGGCCGCGGCGGCCTTCGGACGGTGGCCCCCGTCGTCGCCCCCGCCGCCGCAGGAGGCGGTGAGGGCCGCCAGGGTGACGGTCACGGCCGTCACGGCGGCGCCGCGCAGGATGGGTCGGAGCATCGGTTTCCCCCCGGTGTTCGATGACCAGGCGACACTACCCGCCGGATTCCCCCTGGATTCCTGCCGGGGTGTGGTTGCCCTGCAGACGTTGCAGGTCGGACGGCCGGACCTGGATGGCGAACACCGCGATGAGCGCCCCGACGAGGGTGAAGGCCGACGCCGCCACGAAGGCGGCGCCCACGCCCGAGGTGAGCACCAGGTCCGACCAGGGCTTGGGGAACTGGTGGGTGCGGGCGAAGAAGGCCTTCTGCTCCGGGGTGGAGCCGTTCACGAACGACATCACCTGGTCCTTGGCCTCGTTGCGGCTGGCCGTGCCGAAGACGGTGACGAGGATCGACAGGCCGAGCGAACCGCCGACCTGCTGCATGGAGTTCAGGAGCCCCGACGCCGCGCCCGACTCGCGGTCGGGCACGTTGGACAGGGCCATCAGGGTCAGTGAGACGAACTGCATGCCCATGCCGGTGGCGAACACGATGATCGGGCCGAGGACGCTGCCCGGGTAGGTCGAGTGGACGTCGATCCGGGTCAGCCAGGCCAGTCCGGCGGCGCAGCACAGCGCACCCGCGACCATGAAGGGCTTGGGCCCGAACCGGGGCAGCAGCCGCGAGGTGAAAGTGGCCGAGACGGCGACCATGACGCTGACGGGCAGGAAGGCGAGGCCGGCCCGCAGCGGGCTGAAGCCGAGGACGTTCTGCACGAAGAGGGTCAGGAAGAAGAACATGCCGAAGATCGCGCAGGCGAGGAAGAGCATGATCCCGTAGGTGCCGGCCCGGTTGCGGTCCGCGAACATGTGCAGCGGGGTGATCGGCTGCTGGGAGCGCCGCTCGTTGACGACGAACAGGGTCAGCAGGACCACGGCCGCGCCGAAGGAGCCGAGGGTGAAGGGGTCGGACCAGCCGTCCTGGGAGGCCCGGATGAAGCCGTAGACCAGCGCGACCATGCCGCAGGTGCCGAGCAGCGCGCCCGTGAAGTCGAAGTGTCCGGCGTGGCGTTCGGACTCGCGCAGGACGCGGCGGGCCATGACGGCGATGAGCACGGCGATCGGGACGTTGACGAAGAGCACCCAGCGCCAGTTGAGCCATTCGACCAGCAGGCCGCCCGCGAGCAGCCCGATGGCGCCGCCGCCGGCGGAGACGGCGGCGAACACGCCGAAGGCCCGGTTGCGCGCGGGCCCTTCGCGGAAGGTGGTGGTGATCAGGGCGAGGGCGGTGGGGGAGGCGATGGCGCCGCCGACGCCCTGGACGGCCCGCGCCGCCATCAGCTGGCCGGCGTTCTGGGCGAGTCCGCCGAGGAGGGAGGCCAGGCCGAAGAGGAGGACCCCGAAGACGAACACCCGTTTGCGGCCGAGGATGTCGCCGGTGCGGCCGCCGAGCAGGAGCAGGCCGCCGAAGGTGAGCGTGTAGGCGTTGACCACCCAGGAGAGGCTCTCGGTGGAGAAATTCAGTGCCGTCTGGATGTGCGGCAGGGCTATGTTCACGATCGTGATGTCGAGGACGACCATGAGCTGGCAGGAGGCGATGACGAACAGGGCCAGCCCGTTCCCCTTGCCGTTCCCGCCGCCGTTGCCTCGGACCGTGCCGTCGGTCCCGGTGCTGTGCGGCGATGCGTTCGGGTCCACCCGTCGACGCTACGCCCGCGCTCCAAGGGTCACCACTCGAATGGGCTAGGCCATGTGACATTTCACATGTCAGACTGAGATCATGGACGATTTCCTCAGGCAGTCAGCCGCGACGGCGCGGTTCACCCACGGCGCACCCCGCTCCTTCTCCTTCGGCGACTCCGGCCGCCTCCTGTGGTTCCTGCGCTCGACGGGACCCGCCGACGCCTTCGACAGCCTCTGGGTCCTGGACACCTCCACCGGCACGGAAACCCTCCTCGCCGACCCCCGCGCCCTCTCCCCCGAACCCGGCGCACTCCCCGTCGCCGAGCGCCGGCTGCGCGAGCGCACCCGGCTCGTGGCCGCCGGGATCGGCACGTACGCCCTCTCCGGCGACGGACTGCGCGCCGTCTTCCCGCTCTGCGGCCGTCTCTACGAGGTCGGCTGCGACGGCGGCTCCGCGCCCTCACCGGTCCCCACGGCCGGTCCCGTCTTCGACCCGCGTCCCAACGCCGACGGCTCGTCCCTCGCCTATGTGGCGGACGACGTCCTGTACACCGCTCCCGGCGGCCGGGTCAGCCCCGACGACGGGGCCCGCTGGGGCGTCGCCGAGTTCGCCGCCGCCGAGGAACTCGACCGCACCCGCGGCCACTGGTGGTCCCCCGACGGGGTCACCCTGCTCGCCGCCCGCGTGGACGAGAGCGCCCTCCAGCGGCGCCACTTCACCGACCCCGCCCACCCCGAGCTGCCGGCCGAGGACTTCGCCTACCCCGAGGCGGGCGGCCCCAACGCCGACGTCCAGCTGTGGGTCCTGGGCCCCGACGGCGGCCGGGTCCGGCTCGACTGGGACGCCGAGGCCTTCCCCTACGTCTCCGACGCGGGCTGGGAGTCCGAGGACGAGATCCTGCTCACCGTCCAGGACCGGCTCCAGCGCAACGTCCTCCTGCTCACCGCCGACCCCGCCACCGGCCGCACCCGCGAGCTCTCCCGCACCACGCACCCCCTGTGGGTGGACCCCCTGCCCGGCACCCCGGCCCGCCTCCCCGACGGGCGCGTCCTCACCTCCGCCGACGTCGCCGACGGCGCCGCCCGTGGCCTGGCCGTCGACGGCGAGCCGCTGACCGGCGCGGGGGTCCAGGTCCGCTGCGTGGCCGGCACCCACCAGGACCGGCTGCTCGTCGAAGGCACCCTACGCGACCCCGCCGAGCAGCAGGTCCTGCTCCTGGACCCGGCCACCGGCGAGCTCACCGCGCTCGCCGACGGGCCCGGCGTGCACCTGGTCTCCGCCGCCGCGGCCGGGTCCCTGCTGCTGACCTCCGCCGACACCGACGGCGTCCGCCGCACCCTGTACACCGCCGACGGCCGCGAGCTCAGCCCCCGCGACCTGTCCGCCCCGCTGCCCTACCGGGTCCGGCCGGCCCTGGAACGGGTCACCGAACGGGGCATCCCCACCGCCCTCGTCCTGCCCCGCCACCACCTCCCGGGCCGGCGCCTGCCCGTCCTGATGGACAGCTACGGCGGCCCCGGTGCCCAGGACGTCACCGCCGACCCCCGCCGCTGGCAGCACCGCCAGTGGTGGGCCGACCAGGGCTTCGCCGTCGTCACGGTCGACAACCGGGGCACCGCGAACGTCTCCCCGGCCCACACCCACGCCATGTACCGGGGCTTCTCCGAGGTCACCCTGGACGACCAGGTCGCGGCCCTGCGGGCCCTCGGCGCCCGCCACGCCGACCTCGACCTCGACCGGGTCGGCATCCGCGGCTGGTCCTACGGCGGCTACCTCTCCGCCATGGCCGTGCTGCGCCGCCCGGACGTGTTCCACGCGGCGGCCGCCGGGGCCGCGCCCACCGACTTCCGGCACTACGACACGGCGTACACCGAGCGCTACCTGGGCCTGCCCCAGGACCACCCCGAGGTGTACGAACGGGACTCCCTGATCCCCGACGCGCCCCGCCTGACCCGCCCGCTCCTGCTGGTCACGGGCCTGGCCGACGACAACGTCCACCCCTCCCACACCCTGCGCCTGTCCCAGGCCCTCACCGACGCGGGCCGCCCCCACCAGCTCCTCGCCCTGCCCGGCGTCACCCACATGACCCCGGGCGGGGCCCGGGAGAAGATCATGACCCTGGAACTGGACTTCTTCCGCCGCGAACTGGCCTAGCCGTCCCGCTCCACCCCGCCGGCCCACCGCCGGCGGGGCACCCCGTCACCGCGGCGGGCCGAGGGCGCCCGTCCGGCGATCAAGGCTGCGGAGCGAACGCCATACGGATCAGGGCCGTGCCGATCAGGGCCGCGGCCGGCGCGTACCACCAGCGGCGCAGCCCTCCCGTCGTCACGCCCGCCAGCGTCCCGGCGACGGCCATCAGCTCCACCACCAGCCCGAGCCCCGCCATCAGGCGCGCGGTGTCCGTCACCGTGTGGTCCCAGGGCCCTTCGGACTCGGTGAGCAGTGCGCTCAGGACGAAGAATCCCGCCACCGTGTGCAGTGCCAGCAGGAGGGCCGCCCACGCCGCGGTCGCCACCGGATGAGGTCGGGCAGACCCCGGCATCCGCTGCTCAGCCATTCAGCGCCCGCCTCGCGTCGTCGATGTTCCTACCGAAACCACGACCGTAGGCCTGGGCATCGTCCGTACGCCAGCCCGGGCCACCGTTGTACCGGGCTGCGATTCCCGCGGACACTCCGAGTGTGGGAGGGCCCGGGTCGGTTGTGCCGGCCCGGGCCCTCTCCTCTTCCCCGAGATCCCCGTCAGTCACCGGGGAAGTGACAGGCCACCTCGCGGGAGGCGGTGAGTTGCAGCAGTGGGCGGTCCGTGCGGCAGAGGGGCTGGGCCTTCGGGCAGCGGGGGTGGAAGGTGCAGCCCGGGGGTGGGGCGGCCGGGCTCGGGGGGTCGCCGAGGAGGACGATCCGCTCGCGGCGCCGCTCCGCCGCCGGGTCGGGGAGGGGGACGGCGGACAGCAGCGCCCGGGTGTACGGGTGCTGCGGGTTCTCGTAGAGGGACTTCTTGTCCCCGATCTCGACGATCCGGCCGAGGTACATCACCGCGACCCGGTCGCTGACCCGTTTGACGACGGAGAGGTCGTGCGCGATGAAGACGTAGGCCAGGCCGAGTTCCGCGCGCAGCCGCTCCATCAGGTTGACGATCTGCGCCTGCACGGACACGTCGAGGGCGGAGACCGGTTCGTCGGCGATCACCAGCCGGGGGCTGGTGGCCAGCGAGCGGGCGATGCCGATGCGCTGGGCCTGGCCACCGGAGAACTCGTGCGGGTAGCGGTCGATGTGCTCGGGGATCAGCCCGGTCAGCTCCATCAGCTCGGCGGCCCGGCGCCGGGCGTCGGCGGCGCTCCAGCCCTGGACCAGCAGCGGGTCGGAGATGATCCGGGCCACGGTCTGGCGGGGGTTGAGCGAGGAGTGCGGGTCCTGGAAGACCATCTGGATGTTCCTGCGCAGGGGCCGCAGGGCGCTCTGGGAGAGCCGGCTGATGTCGCGGCCCTCGAACTCGACGCTGCCCGAGGTGGGCTCCAGCAGCCGCACCAGCATCCGGCCGGTGGTGGACTTGCCGCAGCCGGACTCGCCGACCAGGCCGAGGGTCTGCCCGGCCTCCAGGTCGAACGAGACCCCGTCGACGGCCCGTACCGGCGCCGAGGCGCGCCCGGTCAGGGTGCGCTTGCCGGGGAAGGTCATGGTCAGGTCGCGGACCCGCAGGAGCGGCGCGGCCGGCGGGCCCTCCCGTTCGGCGGCGGGGTTGGGGCGGGTGGCCGGGGCCGTCATCGGGGCACCTCCGGGGCAGGGGCGGCGGCAGCGGGCACCGCGCCGGCGAAGTGGCAGGCCGCCAGCCGGTCCGGGGAGCCGTGCGGGAGCAGCTCGGGCCGCTCGCCCGTGCAGCGGTCCGCGTCGCCGGCCGGGGCCGCGGCGGCGACCGCGCAGCGCGGGGCGAAGGCACAGCCCGGGGCCGGGTGGAGCAGGGACGGCGGGGAGCCGGGGATGGACGGCAGCGGGACGTCGTCGGCACTGTCGAGGCGGGGCAGCGAGTCGAGCAGGCCCCGGGTGTAGGGGTGGGCGGGGTCGGCGAACAGGGCGTCCACCGGGGCCTGTTCGGCGGCCCGGCCGCCGTACATGACCAGTACCTCGTGGGCGACCCGGGCCACCACCCCCAGGTCGTGGGTGATCATCACGACGCCGAGGCCGCGCTCCTGCTGGATGCGGGCGATCAGCTCCAGGATCTGCGCCTGGACGGTGACGTCGAGGGCGGTGGTGGGCTCGTCCGCGATGAGGAGGTCGGGTTCGCAGGCCAGGGCCATGGCGATCATGGCGCGCTGGCGCATGCCGCCGGAGAACTGGTGCGGGTACTCCCCCGCGCGGCGGGCGGGTTCGGGGATGCCGACCTCGCCGAGCATGTCGACGGCCCGTTTGCGGGCGGCGGCCCGGCCGGCCCGGAAGTGGACGCGGAAGTGCTCGGCGATCTGTTCGCCGACCGTGTAGTAGGGGTGGAGGCTGGACAGCGGGTCCTGGAAGATCATGGCCATCCTGCGGCCGCGGACCTTGGCGAGCTCCTTCTCGGGGAGTCCGGTGAGCTCCTGTCCGGCGAGCCTGACGGAGCCCCTGACCTCGGCGCCGGCCCGGTGCAGGCCCATGACGGCGAGGGAGGTGACGGACTTGCCGGAGCCGGACTCGCCGACGATGCCGAGGGTGCGTCCGGCCTCGACGGTGAAGCCGAGGGAGTCGACGGCCCGTACGGTGCCGCGCGGGGTGGTGAAGGTGACGCCGAGGTCGCGCACTTCGAGGAGGGGGGCAGGGGCGGTGGTCATCAGTACCTCACCCTCGGGTCGATGACGGCGTACAGGAGGTCGACGACGAGGTTGGCGACGACGATGAAGAAGGCGGCGAGCAGGGTGACCCCGAGGACCACGGGCTGGTCGGAGCTGACGAGCGCCCCGTAGAACAGCCTGCCGATGCCGGGGAGTCCGAAGATGGACTCGGTGATGACGGCTCCGGCGAGCAGGCCGCCGAGGTCCATGCCGAAGATGGTCAGGATCGGGGTCATCCCGGAGCGCAGCCCGTGCTTGACGACGACGGTCCGCTCGGGCATGCCCTTGGCGCGGGCGGTGCGGATGTACGGCTCGGCCATCGCCTCGATCATCGAGCCGCGGCTCTGCCGGGCGTACATGGCGGCGTAGAGCAGGGCGAGCGCGGTCCAGGGGAGCAGCAGGTTGCCGGCCCAGCCGAGCGGGTCGGAGGTGAGCTCGTGGTAGCTGGGGTAGGGCAGCAGCCCGGCGATGCGGATCACCCCGTAGATGAGCATCACGGAGGTGAAGTAGACGGGCAGGGAGGCGGCGGCGACCGCGCCGACCATGAGCGCCTTGTCGGTGGCGGTGTCCTTGCGCAGGGCGGCGGTGACCCCGGCGCCCAGGCCGAGCAGCAGCCACAGCACGGCGGCGCCGAAGGCGAGGGAGGCGGAGACCGGGAGCCGGTCCATGAGCAGGTCCCAGACGGGCAGCGAGTTCTCGTAGGAGTAGCCGAGGCAGGGGAAGTCGCACTGGACGGCGAACTGGCCGGTGCCGAGGGTGCGGCCGGTGAAGATGCCGGTGAGGAAGTGGGCGAACTGCTCCCAGAGCGGCTGGTCGAGGCCGAGGTAGGCGCGGACGTCGGCGAGCCGTTCGGGGCTGCAGGTCTTGCCGCAGGCCGCGGCGGCCGGGTCGGTGGGCAGGACGTAGAAGATCAGGAAGGTGACGGCGGCGATGGCCAGGAGCACGCCGGCCAGGGCGAGCAGCCGGCGCAGGAGGTAGAGGATCAACTGCGGCCGCCCCTCGGGTCGAGGATGTCGCGCAGGGCGTCGCCGAGGAGGGTGAAGGCGAGGACCGCGAGGAAGAGGAAGACGCTCGGGATGACGAAGTACATCGGGTCGGTCTCGTAGAAGGCGACGGACTCGGCGATCATCTGGCCCCAGGAGGGGGTGGGCGGGCGCACGCCGACGCCGAGGTAGCTGAGGGCGGCCTCGGTGCTGATCATTCCGGGGATCAGCAGGGTGGTGTAGGCGATGACCGGGCCCGAGACGCCGGGGAGGATGTCGCGGGTCAGGATCCGCCAGGCTCCGGATCCGCCGACGCGGGCGGCGTCGACGTACTCGCGGTGTTTGAGGGAGAGGGTCTGGCCGCGGACGACGCGGGCGACGCCGGGCCAGCCGAAGAGTCCGATGACGGAGGTCATCAGCACGATCCGGTTGACGTCCTTGGCCACCGACAGCATCGCGATCATGAAGATGAGGGAGGGGAAGGACATGGTCAGGTCCATGAGCCGGGACAGGACGGCGTCGGTGCGGCCGCCGAAGTAGCCGGCCGCGATGCCGGCGGCGGTGCCGGCGAGGACGACGATGGCGGTGGCGGCGAAGGCGATGAGGAGGGAGACCTGGGCGCCGTGGACGACGCGGGCGAACAGGTCGCGGCCGGTGACGGGTTCGACGCCGAGCCAGTGCTCGGGGCTGATCCCGCCGAAGGAGCCGAGCGGCTGTCCCGCGAGGTAGGGGTCGACGGCGGCCTTGTCGAACTCCTCGGGGGACCAGCCGCCGAGCGCGCCGAGCCAGGGTGCGGTCAGGGCCATCAGGACGAAGAGGAGGACGACGCCGAGGCTGACGCGGACGGCGGGGCGGCGGCGCAGTTCCCGCCGGGCGAGCTGCCAGGGGCTGCTGCCCGGGGGGAGGCCCTTGGCCTCGGCCCCGGCCGGGGCCGCCTCGGGGGCGGCGCCGGGTGCGGTGGTGGTCATGGTGTCTTCCGGTCCGGCGCCCTCAGCCCTGGCTCTTGGAGGGGTCCTTGAGGCCGACGGTGCCGTAGTCGATGGTGCCGGTCCACACGGGGTGGCCGTAGGCGCCGGCGATGTTGGGGCCGACGAGCAGCGGCTTGCGCTCCAGCAGGACCGGGATGGACGGGGCCTTCTTCATCACCTCGGCGTCGAGGTCGATCCAGGCCTGGTTGGCCTGCTTGGCGTCGGCCATGGCGTTGATCTCGTCGATCCGCTTCATGGTGGCGTCGTCGCGGAACTGGGCGTAGTTGCCCTGGTTGCCCTTGTCCTTGATGGTGCGTCCGTCGAAGACGAAGGGGATCCAGGTGGAGCCGGAGGGGTAGTCGGGGCACCAGCCGGTGTAGGTCATGTCGGGCGTGGTGGAGAGGTCGCCGATGACGTCGTAGTAGGCGCCGGGGTCGACGGTGTCGATGACGACCTCGACACCGGCCCGGGCCAGGCCCTGCTGGAGGGCCTCCGCCTTGGCCTTGTCGCCGGTGGAGACGGAGAGGGAGACCTTCAGGTGCTCCTTGCCGGCGGCCTTGAGCAGCTCCTTGGCCTTGGCGGGGTCGCCGGAGGCGGGGATCTTGAGGGTGTCGGCCTGCTTGCCGCCGGTGAGGGCGGGCGGCAGGTAGGCGGTGGCGACCTCGTTGAGGGCGGGGCCGCCGGCGGCGGTGATGACGGCGTCCTTGTCGACGGCGTACTGCATGGCCTCGCGGACCTTGGGGTCGTTGAAGGGGGGCCGGGAGTTGTTCAGGTGGAGCATGGTCGTACAGCCCTGGGACTCGGCGAGCAGCCGGGCCTTGACGTCGGGCTTGGGCAGGCCTTCGGGGCGCTCTCGGGGCGCATGTTGAAGTACTCGACGGCGGAGGCGTCGGCGCCCTCTCCGGCGATGATGCGGTCGTCGATCTGGCCGCCCTTGAGGCCCATGACGACGACGAACTTGTCCGGGTAGGCCTTGCGGACGGTGTCGGTCTTCTGGTCCCAGTGCTCGTTGCGGACGAGGACCAGCTTCTTGTCGCGCTCGTACGCCTCGACCTTGTACGGGCCGGAGGAGAACGGGCGGGCGTCGTACTGGGTGCCCTTCTCCTGGGACTGCGGCACCGGGGAGAAGGTGGGGAGGGTGGCGGTCTGGGAGAACTCGGCGACGGGGCGCTTGAGTTCGAAGACGATCGTGCGGTCGTCGGGGGTCTTGACCGAGTCGAGGTGCTGCCCCTGGAGGGGCCCCTTGTAGCCCTCGGTGCCGGCCAGGTACTGGGCGGCGTAGTCGGGGCCGCCGGTGAGGTCGGGGGCGAAGGAGCGCTCGACGTTGTACTTGACGTCCTGGGCCTTGATCGGGCTGCCGTCCTCGTACTTCAGGCCCTCCTTGAGGGTGAAGGTCCAGGTGCGGCCGCCGTTGGAGGGGGTGCCGAGGTCGGTGGCGAGGTCGGGGACGAGTTCGCTGCCGCTCTTGCCAGGCTCGGCCTTGAAGGTGACGAGCGTGCGGTAGAGCAGGCGGGTGCCGAAGTCCATGGCCGGCATGACCCAGTTGCGGGCGGGGTCGAGGTGGGAGAAGTCCTGGTTGGACAGGACGGTGAGGGTGCCGCCCTTCACGGGGGTGCCGCCGAGGGTCTTGCCGTCGTTGGCGGCGGCCGGGTTGGCGCCGCCCTTCCCCTCGGAGCCCTTCTTGGGGTCGGAGCAGCCCGAGGCGCCGAGTGCGAGCGTCGCCACCAGGGCGGTGGCGAGGGCGAGTTGCGTGCGCTTGGTCATGGGTCACTCCAGTGAAGGGACGCGCTTTAGGATGTGACCGGTAACATAGTAATGTGAAATTGTACTGACAACCCCCTGCCGCCGCCGTTATCCAGCCGTGTCCAAAACGCGGGCAGTCCCCGGGAGTTGGGTGCGCTCCTTAGGCTCGGCGGTGTGGACCACGACATACGCCTGCCGAAGCTGCTGCACCACCTGCCCCACGCCCTCTACGGCCTCGCCCGCGCCGGAGCGCTGCCCGAGGAGATCGCGGCGCGGCTGGCGGCCGACCGGGACCCCGAGGTGCGCGCCCTCCGCGCCGAGTGCGAGGGGGCGGACGGCGGACGGCACGGGCTGTTCGCCGCCGACCCCGAGGCCGAGGTGCGGATCGCGCTCGCGCAGAACCCGGAACTGTCACCGGAGTTGACGGCCCGGCTGGGCGCCGACGCCGATCCGGCAGTGCGCGAGGCCGTCGCCCGGCGCGCGCAGGCTCCGGCCGAGGACCTGCACCGGGCCCTGCTCGCCGACCCGGAGGCGACGGTGCGGATCGCCGCGTGCCGCCACCGGCCGCCGGCCGACCTGCACGGGGCCCTGCTGGACGATCCCGTGACGCGGCGCCACGTCGTCGGCTTCCTCGACCTGGACCCCGGGACGGCGGCGCGGCTGGCCCGCGACCCCGACGAGCAGGTCCGGGAGCGGCTCGCGGCTCACCCCGGCCTGTCCGCGGAGCTGCGCGCGGCCCTGGGCCGGGACCCCGACCCCGGCGTGCGCGGCAAGGTGTTCGAGCGGGCCGACGCGACACCGCGGGAGCGCGCCCGGATCTTCGCGTGGCTGACCGCCGGGGCGCTCCGTTCCGCGCAGGACCCCGGCGGGGCCCGCGACGAGGACTTCCTCTGCGAGGCGATGCTGGCCTGGCTGGACCTGGCGGCCTACCCCTGGGTGGAGCCCGATCCGCTGCCGCACGCCGACTCGCCGTTCGCGGGGCTGCGCTGCGCGGCGGCGCGCAGCACCGCCCTGCCCGACGAGGCGCGGGCGCGGCTGCTGGACGACGGGAACCCGCGCGTGCGGTTCCTCGCCCTGGCCGGGCGCGCGGAGGTGGACCCCGTCGTCGCCGAGGAGCTCGACCGGCGGCAAGGGGGGATGGTCAAGCACGGCGGCCGGCCCGCGGACTGCGTCACCTTCCCGCCGGAGACCCTGCGCCGCTTCGCCGCCGATCCGGACGCCTGGATGCGGCTGCTCGCCCTGCGCGACCCGGATCTGCCGCCCGAGCTGCTCGAACGCCTCGCGGCGGACCGAGACGAAGGGGTGCGGCAGGCCACCGCCGAGCACCCGCGGGTACCGGTGGAGGCCCTGGTGCGGCTGCTCGGGGACACGGACGAGGCGGTCGTCGAGGCGGCTGCGGCCTCGCCGGTCCTGCCGGTCGGGGTGATGCGGGCGCTCCTCGACCGGGCGGACGCGGCCGGCGGCCCGCCGCCCCGGCTGGCCGCCTGCGAGGGCGACTGCCGCCACGGGGCGTCCGAGCGGTAGCGCGGTCCGCCCGGAGGACGGGCGCCCCGCGGCATCCGGTGCGTACCCCCGGCGTACCGGACGACGCGCGGCAGGCCGGGCCGTGCCGCACCCCGGGTCGCGGCCCGGGGTGCCGGACAGCCCGGGGCGGCGCAGCCCGGGCGGCAGACCGGGGGTGCCGGACAGCCCGGGGCGGCGCAGCCCGGGCGGCAGACCGGGGGTGCCGGACAGCCCGAGGCGGCGCACCCCGGGCGGCAGACCGGGGGTGCCGGACAGCCCGGGGCCGCGCACCCCGGGCGGCAGACCGGGGGTGCCGGACAGCCCGGGGCCGCGCACCCCGGGCGGCAGACCGGGGGTGCCGGACAGCCCGAGGCGGCGCACCCCGGGCGGCAGACCGGGGGTGCCGGACAGCCCGAGGCGGCGCAGCCCGGGCGGCGGACCGGCCCCCCGCCGGAGTCCGAACGGGGCTGCGCCGCCGGGCCGTTGCCCGGCGGCTCCAGCGCGCGGGTGGGGCTTGGCCCCTACAGGCCGGAGCCGAGGCCGCCCTGGGGGCGGCCCACCGGTTCGTCGCGGCCCTGGGCCCACAGGGAGCGGACGTGCCCGAGGTGGCGGACCATGCAGGCCTCCGCCGCCTCCGCGTCGCCGGTCAGCATCAGGTCCAGCAGTTCGATGTGCTCCTCGGCGGAGGTGACCAGCTTGCCCGCCTCGTCCAGGCCGGTCAGCCCGTAGAGGCGGGAGCGCTTGCGCAGGTCGCCGACGGTTTCGACCAGGCGCTCGTTGCCCGCGAGGGAGAGCAGGCTGAGGTGGAAGCGGCGGTCGGCCTCCAGGTAGCCGATGAGGTTGTGCTCACGCGCGCTGGTGACGATCTCCTCGGCGATCGGACGCAGCTCCTCCAGCTGCTCGCGCGTGGCCGTGCGGGTGATCCGGCCGATGGTCGGCACCTCGATCATCGTGCGCAGCTCGGTGTACTGGTCGAGGTCGCGCTCGCTGACCTCGGTGATCCGGAACCCCTTGTTGCGGACCGGCTCGACCAGGCCCTCGCGGGCCAGGTCGAGCATGGCCTCGCGCACGGGCGTGGCCGACACGCCGAGTTCGGCGGCGAGGCCCGGGGCCGAGTAGACGCTGCCGGGGCGCAGCTCGCCCGCTATCAGCGCGGCCCGGAGGGCGTGGCCGACCTGGTCGCGCAGCCGCTCCTGGGCCTTGATGAGACTGTGCTGCTTCAGGTCACCCATTGCTCTTCCTCCGAGACCCCGCACACCACCGACGTGCGGAGGAACAGCGTACAATGTCACGTTTCGCTGTTCGCTCCGGCCGCGTGGTAGATCGCCACCGCGACGGCAAGATCCTCCCAGGCCATGCCCACGCTCTTGAAGAGGTGTGGACAACTCTGCCGCCCTCCGGGGAAATTGCGCCCCGCGACCAGGTCGGCCAGGGTGGCGCTGATATGACCGGGCCCGATCGCCCCCTCGGCCTCCGGGATCAGCAGGTCCCCCGCCTCGCGCAGCGCCGCCGCCCGCGACTCCACGTACACCGCCGCGCGTCGCACGAGGGCGGTGTCCGTCTCCCGGGCGTCCGGCTCGTGCGAGCCCACCGCGACGACCACCGCCCCCGGCGCCACCAGCCTCCCGTCGAACAGCGGCTCGCGGGCGGTGGTGCAGCACAGCACCAGGTCGGCGCCCGCCACGTCCTCGGGCGTCCCGGTGCGGGCCGGGACGCCCAGGGCCCGGGCGTGCGCGGCCAGCGCCCCGGCGCGCCCGGGGTCGCGGGCCACGACCACCGCCCCGGCGAGCTCCCGCAGCTCCAGGACCGCTTCGAGGTGTCCGTACGCCTGCGGGCCCGCGCCGAAGACCACCAGCCGCAGCGGGCGCCCCGGTGCGGTGAGGTACCGCAGGGCCAGGGCGGAGACCGCCGGGGTGCGCAGGGCGGTCAGGGCCGCGCCGTCCAGCAGGGCCAGCGGGCGCAGGGTGGGGCCGTCCAGGAGGAGGTAGCTGCCGGTGATCCGGGGCAGCCCGCGCGCCGGGTTGCCCGGGGCCACCCCGGCGATCTTCACCCCGGCGTACGCGCCTGACGCGGCCGGCATGAGCAGGAGTTCGCCGCCGGGCGCGGTGACGCTGCTGCGCTGCGGGCAGGCCTCCGGGTCCAGCCCGTCACGCAGGGCGCCGGCCAGGGCGTCGGCCGCCTGCGCGGTGGTGAGCAGGCCCGCCGTCCGTGCGGCGTCCAGCTGGAGGAGGCCGGTCACAGCAGGAAGCCCGCGCCGAGGGCGTCGTACGGGTCGGCCGTGAAGACGTGCTCCCCCGTCCGGTAGGCGGTGCCGGTGACCTCGGTGACCCCGCCCTGGAGGATCCGGCCGGTGAAGACCGTGCCCGTCACCGACTCGTGCAGCAGGTCCTCCCCCGCCCCCAACCGGCCGTCCTCCGCCAGCAGGGCGAGCCGGGCGGAGGTGCCGGAGCCGCAGGGCGAGCGGTCGACCTGCCCGTCGGCGAAGACCGTGACGTTGCGCTGGTGCGGCCCGAACGGGGTGTCGGGGAGCTCCTCGTGGAGGACCACCCCGTAGACGCCGGAGAGCAGTGGGCCGTCCGGGTGCCAGGTCGCCGGGTGGGTGGCGAGGGCCGCGCGGATCTCCCGTCCGGCGCGGACCAGTTCGGGCAGGGCGGCGCGGGTCACCTCCAGGCCGAGGTCGCGGGCGCGGACCGAGGCGTAGCAGGCCCCGGCGTGGGCGATGTCCACCTCGGCGATGCCCAGGGTGGTGGCCACGGGGACCTTCCGGGCGCCCACCCGGGCCGGGACGTTGCGGAAGGTGACCCCGCTGGTGCGGCCCTGGGCCCGGTGGACGGTGGCGCAGACCCGGCCCGAGGGCACGTCGATCCGCACCTGGACGTCGCCCTCGTCGGGGGCGGCGACCCGCCCGGAGTCCACGGCCCAGGCGCCCAGCACCATGGTGCCGTGCCCGCAGGCGGTGGAGTAGCCGTCCTTGTGCCAGAACAGCACCCCGAAGTGGGCCCCGTCGTCGTCCGGGGGCACCACGAAGCCCCCGTACATGCCGGCGTGCCCGCGCGGCTCCTGCACCAGCAGGCGCCGTACCTCGTCCAGCGGGCCGCGCCGGGGCGCGGTGCCGGAGCCGCCGGGGCCGATGACGGTGGCGCAGCGCTCGGCGACGGTGTCTCCGGGGACGGGCGGCAGGCCCTCCGCGACGATGCGGAAGGGTTCGCCGGCGGTGTGGTAGTCCACCGTGCGGACGGTGGTCGGGGCGGTCACAGGAGGAACCCTCCGGGGAAGGGGTCGGACGGGTCGAGGAAGTACTGCGCGGTGCCGGTGATCCAGGCCCGGCCGGTGACCGCGGGGACGACGGCCGGGCGGCCGCCGACGGTGGTCTCGGCGGTCAGGCGGCCGGTGAACTCGGTGCCGATGAAGGACTCGTTGACGAAGTCGGTGTCCAGCGGCAGCAGGCCCCGCGCGTGCAGTTGGGCCATCCGCGCGCTGGTCCCCGTACCGCAGGGCGAGCGGTCGAACCAGCCGGGGTGGATCGCCATGGCGTGCCGGGAGCGGCGGGCGTCGGAGCCGGGGGCGGCGAGGTAGACGTGCTTGACGCCGGCGATGGAGGGGTTCTCGGGGTGGACCGGCCGGTCAGGGGAGGCGTTGACCGCGTCCATGACCGCCAGTCCGGCGGCGATCAGGTCGTCCTTGCGGGCCCGGTCGAAGGGCAGGCCCAGGGCGCCCAGTTCGACGAAGGCGTAGAAGTTCCCGCCGTAGGCGAGGTCGTAGGTGACCGTGCCGAGGCCGGGTACCTCGGCCTTCAGATCGAGGCCGACGCAGAAGGAGGGGACGTTGGTGAGGGTGACGGCGGTGGCGGCGCCGTCCTCCACCCGTACGTCCACGCTCACCAGCCCGGCCGGGGTGTCGAGGCGCACCGTGGTGACCGGCTCGGCGACCGGGACCATGCCGGTCTCGACCAGGACCGTGGCCACCCCGATGGTGCCGTGCCCGCACATGGGCAGCAGGCCCGACACCTCGATGTACAGCACGCCGTAGTCGGCGTCGGGCCGGGTGGGCGGCTGGAGGATGGCACCGCTCATCGCCGCGTGGCCGCGCGGCTCGTACATGAGCAGCGTGCGGACGTGGTCCATGTGCTCGATGAAGTGGAGCCGCTTGTCCGCCATGGTGGCGCCGGGGATCACCCCGACTCCCCCGGTGATCACCCGGGTCGGCATGCCCTCGGTGTGGGAGTCCACCGCGTGGTAGACGTGGCGTGTGCGCATCAGGTCGCCCCTCCGGCCGGTCGCTGGTTCGTGCTGGTCGTCCGTACTGGCCTGTTAGTTGAGGCCCTCGGCCAGGGCCTTCTCGGTGGCGGCGCGCACGGCGGCCTCGGTCTCCCCGGTGAGCGGGAAGCGCGGGGGCCGGGTGGCGCCGCCGGGGCGGCCGGCGAGGTCCATGGAGAGCTTGATGGCCTGGACGAACTCGGTCTTGGAGTCCCAGCGCAGCAGGGAGTGCAGGGACTTGTAGAGCGGCAGGGCGGTGGCGGTGTCACCGGCGACGGCGGCCCGGTAGAGGGCGGCGCAGGAGCGCGGCAGGGCGTTGGGGTAGCCGGCGATCCAGCCGACGGCTCCGGCCAGGGCCAGCTCGAGGAGGACGTCGTCGGCGCCGATGAGCAGGTCCAGGCCCGGGGCGAGTTCGGCGATCTCGTAGGCGCGGCGGACGTCCCCGCTGAACTCCTTGACGGCGACGATGCTGCCGTCGGCGTGCAGGCGGGCCAGGAGCGAGGGGACCAGGTCCACCTTGGTGTCGTACGGGTTGTTGTACGCGACCACCGGCAGGCCCGCGCGGGCCACCTCGGCGTAGTGGGCGCGGACGGTCTCCTCGTCGGCGCGGAAGGCGTTGGGCGGCAGGAGCAGGACGGAGCCGGCGCCGGCCTCGGCGGCCTGGTCGGCCCAGCGGCGGGCCTCGGCGCTGCCGTACGCCGCCACGCCGGGCATGACGCGGGCGCCGTCGCCGGCGGCCTCGACAGCGGTGCGGACCACGCGGGCGCGCTCCTCGTCGGTGAGGGTCTGGTACTCGCCGAGGGAGCCGTTGGGGACGACGCCGTCGCAGCCGTTGGCGATGAGCCAGGCCACGTGTTCGGCGTAGGCGTCGTAGTCGACGGAGAGGTCCTCGCGCAGGGGCAGGGCGGTGGCGACCATGATGCCGTGCCACGGGCGGGTACGGGTGTCGGGGCCGGGGGTGGTGGAGGGCGCGGGGGTGGGCGCGTCGGTCATGGAAGGACTCCCTAGTGTGGTGTGTGACATTTTACTAGTGGGTGCGGATCGGCCACAAGGGCCGGTCAGGGGTTGGTGGAGGGAAAGTCGACGGGCCGACAGGCGTTTCAGTGGGTCGGCGGGGCCTGCTGCGGCTGCGGCAGTGCGGCCAGGTGGCCCAGCGGGACGGGGCAGGAGAACGGGCGCCGGTCGGGGGCCGGGCCCTCACCGGCCAGGGCGGCCACCGCCGGGCCGCACATCCGGCCCTGGCACCAGCCCATGCCCGCCCGGGTGAGGAGCTTGACCGTACGGGCGTCCCGCGCGCCGAGCTCCTCGACCGCCTCGCGGATCCGGCCGGCCGGGACCTCCTCGCAGCGGCACACGTCGGTCTCCTCGCGCAGCCAGCCGGTCCAGCCGTCGCCGGGGCGGTGCGCGGCGGCCATCGCCCCGGCGAAGGCGCGCAGCCGGGCGCGGCGGCGGGTCAGGGCGGCGGGGACCGGCCGGCCGGCGATCGCGTGGGCGGCGATCTCCCCCTCGGTCAGCGCCAGTTGGGCCCCCCCGATGCCGCCGGTCTCGCCGGCCGACCAGATGCCGGGGACGGAGGTGCGCTGGGCGGCGTCCAGCTCCAGGGCGACCGTGCCGTCGGGGGCCTGGCGGGTGGCGCAGCCGAGGCCGGTGGCCAGCTCCAGCTGGGGCACGAGGCCGTGGCCCACGGCCAGGGCGTCGCAGGAGATCCGGCGGGCGGTGCCCGGCAGCGGGCGCCAGTCCTTGTCGAGGCGGGCGAGGGTGACGGCCTCCACGCGGGTGGTGCCGTGGGCCTCGGTGACGGCGTGCCGGGTGAGCAGGCGGACGCCGTGGCGCAGCAGTGCGCCGCCGTACGTGGCACCTTCGGCGAGTTTGGCAGGGTTGCGGAGCAGGACGGGGGCCTGGGGGGCGTACGCGGTGTACGAGGCGGCCTCGACGAGGGCCGGGACGGTGGCCCCGGCGGCGGCGAGGGAGCCGGCGACGGCGAGGAGGAGCGGGCCGCTCCCGGCCACCACGACGCGGTGGCCGGGGAGGACGAGGTTGTTCTTCAGCATGGCCTGGGCGCCGCCGGCCCCGACCACGCCGGGGAGGGTCCAGCCGGGGAAGGGGAGCTGGCGTTCGTAGGCGCCGGTGGCGAGCAGGACGCGGCGGGCCCGGAGGGTCGTCTGCGTTTCGTCGGGGGCGTGGCCGGCGAGCGCGTGGATGGTCCAGGTGTCGGGTTCGTCCGCCGGGACCACCGTCCACACGTGGTGGCGGGGGAGGTAGGTGATGCGTCCCGCCCTTTCGTGGGCGCGCAGGGCCGCCTCTCGGGTGGTGAAGGCCCGCCAGTCGTGGTGCAGGGCCTGGGGGCGGGTGGCGCCGAGGGAGGCGGCGGGGTGGCGGTAGTACTGGCCGCCGGGGCGCTCCGCGGTGTCGAGGAGGGTGACGCGCAGGCCGAGGCGCGCGGCGGTGACGGCGGCCGCGAGGCCGGCGGGGCCGGCGCCGACGACCGCCAGGTCAGTGGTGGGGGCGGGGGTGGCGGCGGGGTCAGACGGCGAGGTCGGCATGGCCGGTGCCTTCCTGGGTGGTGACGGTGTCTCCGGGGCGGGCCGGGACGAGGCAGGCGCGCTGGTTGGGGCGGCCGTTGACGGTGACGAGGCAGTCGTAGCAGGAGCCGATGCCGCAGAAGGCGCCGCGGGGGGTGCCGCCCTGGCGGGTGGTGCGCCAGGCCAGGATCCCGGCCGCCCAGAGGACGGCGGCGATGGTCTGGCCCTCCTGGGCGGGGAGTTCGCGGCCGTCGAACGCGATGGGGTACGTGGCCGCCGGGCTGCCGCCGACCAGCTCGCGGGGGCTGCGCATCGTGGGCTCCTCGGGGGGTGCGGGTGTGAGGGGTCGGGGGTGGCCGGGGTCGGGGGTGGCCGGGGTCGG